>JAYELX010000548.1:0-7033 GCA_034717875.1 Chloroflexota bacterium
AGTTGGGCGTATTCAGATGGTTCGAGTTCAGATGAAAAGATACGTGCACAATCATCAAGGGATGGTTTGGTAATATCAACGTATTTGTAAATCCGCTTAAGGAATGAAGTAAATTCCGGGATATCAGACTGAATGGCTGGGTGGTAGTTAGGGTCGAAAGAAACCAGGGCATTATTGCCGCGAGCAATTTTCAATGCCTCGAGAATTGTAGAACGCGCCGGGTCTCGACTGATTGCAAATGCTGATGTATGCACAAGGCGACAATTCGCGGCCGCATCCATTAGACCTTGGGCTGGTTTCAGGTACGCATCGGCGCCCCGGCAAACCATAAAATCCGGGGTTCCCCCTGCGGTTCTGGTAATTGGCACAAGAGTTGTATTGGCTTCTAATGTGGTTTGTACAAAACTAGTATCTATTCCCGATTTATCGAGCTGCGCCTTGATATAGTGCCCAAAACTGTCGTCCCCCACACAAGTGCCAATGGCTACCCGGTTGCCGAACAAAGACATGTTGCGAGCTAAATTAGCCGGTTCCCCACCTGCAAAGCGTTGATAATAATCGGCTGCACCAAGTGTAGCAACCTCATCGCGTGAAATGAAATCTATTAAAGCCTCCCCAAGAGCGATGAAATCAAAGGATATTTTTGCCATGTTGATTGTACTAATACAAGTAAATACAGTAATTCCCGATATGAGGAAAGGTCAAGACTTCGGAAGTCTCCAGTGACCTATTTCGCCAATAAATGCGTTTTCAAAGACTTCCGAAGTCTGCTTCTAGCTACAAAGCGGGATTTGCTAAAGTAAATGCGATTTAATAGTCACCCAGGAAGCAAAAACTTCTTGCCCTTACTTTTATCAAATGTCAATTATTTTACCTCATTTAACACTATCTGTAAGGGCACTACGAAGGCAATCAGCCAAGGCCCTTGCCCTTTGCGGCGCATCGCCGATATATTCACTCGCATCCATGAGGGCGCGCAACTCCGCTGCGGGGAGATAGAGCAGCATTTCAGAATCTGCGGCAATCAAATCGGGCAGGGGATTGGGTTTAGATTGGCGGATGGCATCCCAGGCGGCGAGGGAGTGCTGACGGAGACATTCGTGCATTTCCTGACGATCAGCGCCGGCCTTGCTCAGGGCCATGAGCACCCGCTCAGTAGCAGCAAAGGGGCCGTAAGCTGCCAGGTTGCGTGCCATATTGTCTTCATCGATCCGCAGGTCAGCGGTGATCTTTTTGGCCACTCGCAGCAACTCGTCGGCAATAAGAAAAGCCTCGGGCAAGATAGTGCGGCGATTTGCGCTGTCGTCGAGAGTGCGCTCCAAAAGTGAGTGCGCGGCGTTATCCCAAGCCACACGCGGAAATTGAGCCAGCAGTCGGGCCAGTGAGTCCATCTTTTCCGCTCGGATTGGATTGCGCTTGAAAGGCATAGCCGATGACCCAACCTGTTGGCTTCCAAAGGGTTCGGCCATCTCGCCAATGGGGGGCGATTGCAATATGCGCAAGTCGAAGGCAAATTTGTATAACGATGCCCCCAAACCAGCCAGAGCAGAGAGTATTTCGTAATCTTGTTTGCGAGGATAGGTTTGAGATGTGACCGAGTAAAAGGGCAAGTCTAGTTTTTCTGAAAGCATTGACTCGAATTTAGGTAAATTCTCAATCCCCAACAATTCAACATAAGACGCGCTGGTGCCAACCGCGCCTTTGAAGCCTTTGCCGCGCAATGAATGCCGCAAGCGAGACAGATTCTCCCAATCGGCGAGCAGGTCTTGGGTGTATTGAGCCAAACGATAGCCCAGGGTGGTCGGTTCGGCTGGCTGCAAATGGGTGAAAGCAATCACGGGCGTCTCGGCGTAGGCGTAAATCTTTCGGGATAAGATTCCCAAAAGGGAACGGCAGCCTCTCACAATCCAGTCCAGAGACTCCCGCATCTGAAGCGCAATGACGTTGTCTTTAACGTCCACCGATGTAGCTCCCAGATGAATGATTCCGCCACCCTGTTGACATTGCTCGGCATAGGTTTTGACCTCGGCCATCAGGTCATGATGAATCTCAGATTCGATTTCCAGAGCGCGCTGCACATCGATTTCACCGATATGTGCTCTTAAATCATCAACCTGTTCAGGCGAGACTAATCCAAATTCAGTTTGCACTTCAGCCAAGGCGACCCAAGTTCTACGCCATAGCCGCCGCTTGTGAATCTCGCTCCAAATTTGGCGCATCTTCGGTGTGCCGTAACGCCAAGTATAAGGGGAAAGGTATATATCGAAATCAGTCATCGAAGAACCTCCGCTTTCGGTAAGATTATCTACGCTATGATTATACCCACAATCAACCCTAAAATTCCACTCATAGCGTTTGGGAATATCAAAATGTTTGCAATTCCCAGCATTGCTGACTATAATTGGAACGTTATCATTTATTCCCACAGAATGGGTCAGCAACCATTGTTGAGATTACACCCATCAGCTATTTTTTGCAGCAATCTCCATCTTCAGATTTACCCCAGAGGAGGTACCCCCCTGGACACCAAGACTATTACGCATAACCTTAGCCCCAATAGAGATCAAACGCACGCACTATATCTCCAACCTGGTACAGTTTTGGAGGATCGATATCAGATCAAGGGAATAATAGGCACTGGAGGAATGGGCGCAGTTTATCGAAGTCGTGATCTGCGCTTCTCTGCGTTAAAACCTGTTGCCATCAAAGAGATAGTTGCACAAGTGAAGGATGAGGCAATACGTAAGACGCTTGTCAGCAATTTCGAACGCGAAGCAAATCTATTAGCAACACTGAACCATAGCGCCATCCCAAAAATTCATGATTACTTTACCATCGACAATCACTCCTACTTGGTTATGGAGTTCGTCAATGGCAAGAATCTCGAAACGATTCTGGATGAAAAAGAAGATCTCTTCCCCGTAAATCAAGTAGTTGCTTGGGCAATCGAGCTTTGTGATGTTCTCCATTACCTTCACACTCGTGAGCCAAAGCAAATTATTTTCCGCGATATGAAACCGGCTAATGTGATGATCACGCCATCAAATCATATTGTCTTGGTAGATTTTGGTATCGCTAAAAAGTTCGAGGCCGGGCAAAAGGGAACCATGATCGGCACCGAAGGCTATTCTCCGCCAGAACAATATCGCGGCGAGGCTTCACCCCAAGTTGATATTTATGCTTTGGGCGCAACCTTGCATCATTTGCTCACAGGCATAGACCCACGAGACGAGCCTCCGTTTACATTCGCGGAACGCCCCATACGCCAATTAAATCCCGAAGTCCCCGTCGAGCTAGAAACCATTGTCGAGACGGCCTTACGTTACAATGCTAGCGACCGTTTCGAGGATGCAGCCACGATAAAAAAGACATTGTTAAGTATGGCACGGAAAAGCAGCGTGCTCTACTCGAATAAAGCAACCGCTAGCATCCAACAAGATTACGAGATCAAACCAGCATGGACATTCGAATGTGAGGATGAAGTCCGAGGGTCAGCCGGATATAATAACGGTCGAATATTCATTGGTTCTTACGACAATAATGTCTACGCTCTCAATGCAACAACAGGGGAATTTATTTGGAAGTACGCAGCTGAAGGCGGAATAGTGAGTACGCCAGCGGTCTACAACGAAATAATCTATTTCGGGTCCGAAGACCAACGCGTACATGCAGTTTCAGAATCTCAAGGCCGCGTGATTTGGACTTATTATACCGATGGCCCTGTCCGCTCATCTCCCGTCATTCGCGACCGCCATATCTTCGTTGGATCAGACGATGGATTTTTACATGTAGTCAATGCAAAATCAGGACGCCGAGCACTTAAGATCGACGCTGGAGCACCAGTCCGCTCCAGCCCACTGGTAACAAATGATGAGGTTTATTTTGGCACAGAAAGTGGCGATCTTATCTGCTCAGACTTTCACGGTAAAATTCAATGGAGGGCGAGTGCAAAACGAGCAATCACTTCATCGCCGCGCATCCAGGAGAATGTGGTTTATTTTGGGTCATTAGATTCCATGCTCTATGCGTTGGATGCAAAAACTGGCTGGACGATTTGGCAATTCCGCATGAAGGGGGGAACCATCTCAACTCCTTATGTCACTGAACACTTTGTGTATATCGGGTCATCTGATGGCTATATTTATTGTATTAATCTTCAATCGAGTAAAAAAGTATGGCAATTTCAAACCGAACACCAAATTTCCAGTTCACCTACCATATACAAAGATGCCCTATACTGTGGCGGTGTGGATGGAAATATCTACTGCCTGGATTATAATAAGGGGCATCTTCGATGGAAGTACTCTACGGGAGCACCAATTAGCAGTTCCCCAATCATTCACAACGATATTGTTTATATCGGGTCGATGAACAATCACCTATATGCCCTACCAATCTAAGAAATCGGCAATGGTTGCATCGTAATTGATAAAGCGTTCCACCGCAGAGCGGGTGGAACGAGATATCGCAGTACGAAATCGGTAATGATTGCATCGTAAGCGATGAAGCGTTTTACCGCAGTACCCCATGCCCAACGGGCACGCAAAGCGACGGCATGCTTCGCGAAGCGGATGGAACGAGATATAACGAGACATAAGTAGGGGAGGTTGGCTGTTGCCGGTCTTCGCGAAGCATACTCCTGGAGTACCCGACCGTGCCACCGGGTGGCACGGTCGGGCGTCGGAGACGTGCAAATCAAGGAGCGGCCACAGCTACCCCATTTTATCAGCAATTCCCGATATATATGAAGAAGAGGCAAGACTTCGGAAGTCTCGAACGACATATTTCGCTAACAAAAAGGCATCCGAAGACTTCCGAAGTCTGGTTTTAGTCAAAACGGGAATTGCTGCCGTTTTATCAAGATGATACTCGCAGCGGGAGTAAATCACTCGTGGCAAATTTTTTGAAGAAATTATTCGGCAAACATAAAAAGACACAAAAAAGTATTCTAGAGACGCCCACCATTCCCACAAAAAGGTTGCCCGGTTCTCAAGAAACCACCAAACCTATAATGGCGGTTGCAAAAAATCAGCCTGACGAGAAGGTGGAGATGGAGACACGTCAGCTACTTGCCAGTTTTGGACAATCGGTGGGGATTCAACGCGATCACAACGAGGACACGATCTTCACGCTCACAACGACATTGTCCAGCAATGAAACTCAATTACCGTTCGGTCTTTATATTGTTGCAGACGGCATGGGAGGACATCAACACGGCGAGATAGCCAGCGAAGTAGCTGCACGCACGATGGTAGAGCATATTACAAACAATCTTTATCGTCATCTCTTCAGCACCAATTCCAATCCACCCAAAACCCCATTAAGAGAGATGTTGCACAACGGCGTCCAAGAAGCTCATAATGCTATTCTTAGTCGTGCACCCGGCGGCGGCACCACGTTAACCACTGTGATTATTCTTGACAACCAAATGGCTATCGCTCATGTTGGTGATAGTCGTGCATATACTGTTAATCCCAACGGCAGGATGAATGCAATTACGAGAGACCATTCCCTGGTGAAGAGATTGGAGGAATTAGGACAGCTGACCCCTGAGGAAGCTGAGATTCACCCTCAACGCAATGTTCTGTACCGCGCTCTAGGGCAAGGGGAGCCCTTCGAAGCGGAGATCATCACATCTCCTACGCCCGACGGTTATCTACTAATTTGCTCAGATGGATTGTGGGGAGTAGTCTCAAATGAAGCCCTTGGTCAAATAATCAAAGATTCCCCCACATTATCTCAAGCCTGTCAGACAATGGTCGCTGCCGCCAATGAGGCCGGAGGGCCTGATAATATTTCTGTCATTTTGGTACAACTGCACACCCAATAAATAATGTCAAAGAAAACGAACTTCTATCAGCGGCTGGGAATATCCGAAGGTGCCACCCCAGACGAAATAAAAAGAGCTTATCACCGGGCGGCACATCGTACACATCCCGACGTGAACGTCAAACCTGGGGCAACCGAACTCTTTCTCGACATCAAAGAGGCTTACGAAGTACTCATTGACCCTGAAGGGCGAACGAACTACAATCGGAAAAATCAACAAAAAAAACGGGCTGCCCACCCCGTACGAATCAACACACAATACAGCCGATCCGCAATTCAATATTCCCACGAGCAACAGGTGATCTACGCAATTGTGGACATGGACATATTGCCTGATCCGGAACATGACCAAGACCCCGCTACAGCAATCAACATAGCCCTGGTTTTGGACACATCTACATCCATGAAAGGTGCCCGCCTCAACACGGTCAAAGCCACAGCTATCGAATTGGTACGACAACTGCGCAAGCAAGATTCTATTTCTATTATCACCTTCAATGATAGAGCAAATGTCGTAATCGAGGCTGGCACTCATGCCAATATCAACAAGGCTGAGATGCAAATTCGCTCACTGCATCCTGATGGAGGCACAGAAATCTTCAAAGGGTTAGATGCTGGTTTCGAGGAAGTACAACGATACTATCATCCATCTCACTCGAACCACATTATCTTGATTACCGACGGGCATACTTATGGAGACGAAGCTGCTTGTAAAAGCCTCGCCGACAAAGCAGCAAAAACAGGAATCGGCCTTAGCAGTTTGGGGATTGGTGGTAAATGGAACGACGAGCTGCTTGATGATCTAGCCACGCGCACCGGAGGAAATTGTCTCTACATCCGAAAACCCAAAAATATACGCCCATTTCTCTCACAGAAGTTGAGAAATCTGAGCCAAGCTTATGCCAAGAATATCCGCTTCAGCTTTCAGACTGGACAAGAGATCACGCTTCGATATGCGTTCCGCTTAGAGCCAGATATTGGGATGCTGCATACAAAATCCCCTCTGCAATTGGGGAGTATTGCAAGGGATCAAAGACACCGCATCCTGTTCGAATTTATAGTCGATCCCATTCCAACAGAAATCAAACAAGTTCTGTTAATTGATGGTGAATTCGGTTTTGATATCCCTTCTAAATCGTATTCTTCGTTTCGAATACCAATAACGATGACGCTCTCGACACAAGCAGAATCACTGTCCGAAAAT
>JAYELX010000549.1:0-7033 GCA_034717875.1 Chloroflexota bacterium
CTCAGCTTCTGACTCACTTCCCGCCATTGTATTTTCGATATCCCCAACTTTTGCCGAATTTTATCTTTCTCCATGCCCGCGCGCCAATCTGTTAGTGCGGATGTCCATCGGCACATGCGGAAGGAAAGATGTTTCCCCAAACCAGCTTCATCGCTCAAATCTTCCAGTAGATATTCCAACCGGCGCGGAGACCAAGGGAACAGGCGGTCGCTTAATTCATAAATAGCGTCATATTCGTGGTAAAATTCCACCCAGCTTTCGCTAAGTGGGATTTTGCGCTCTTTGTAACGGTAGTTTGGGTTGTCGTAGCGTACGAACAGAATTGGCTCTGGAGCGTCCAGATGGATATGGTTAGGGCTGAGATTTAGACATTCGCTTTTTTTGATGCCCGTTGAAAGCAGTAACTCGACTAAGGTACAGTAACGGGTATCTGCTTCCGCGGCGGTGCGATATTGTTCCGCCACGTTCAGCACAGCTTCGGTTTCATCCGGGGTGAGTGCCTCCGGGAGGGGGCTGCGAACCGATTTTTGCACCACTTTCGCGGCCGGGTCTACTAGAACTACGCCCGCATCATGCAGCCAGCTAAAGAAAGCCTTGATCGACGTGATCCTTCGAGCCAGGGTCTTGGGACTACAAGGCACGCCGCGCTCGTTCTGCATCCAATCTAGAAAATTGTTGAGATCGTTTGTGGTGATGTTTCCTATCGTGTGGTCAGGGGGCAGGTAGGAGACTAGGATATTCATGTCTCCGATAAAAGCTTTGACCGTGTGGGGGGAACTGCCTTGATCCTCGAGATAGATTTCCCATCCATTGAGAGCTGGGGCAAGTGTAGTTCGAGTGCTGATATGAGCCGTTTGTTGATCTGACATGATAACCTCCTGCTATTCGTATAGCCAACACCAATTGCGTATAGTTTAACACGGGTTTGTAAAGATGTCAAACTTTCTTTGTACTACTCCAGCGCAATCGATAGTATCAGCCAGATTGCACCCCGAAGGGAGAAGGGACAGTTTCCTCTCCCCCTGGGAGAGGGTTAGGGTGAGAGCGCGCAGATAACCTCGAGAGACAATCCTTCCTAATAATTTCTGGCCTTTGACCCCAAAAAAACAGATAGATAATTAGACTAAAAACCAAAAATACACCATGACTGGTACACTCATCAACATCACAACCATCATCATCGGCAGTACACTGGGACTAATCTTCGGCTCACGGCTGCCAGAACGTGTTCGTCAAACCGTCGTGGCGGGGCTGGGGCTCTTCACGGCAACCATAGGCATACAGATGTTCCTTAAAACAGAAAACTCCATCATCGTGCTTGGGAGCATCTTGATCGGAGGTATTTTAGGCGAATGGTGGCGCATCGAAGAAAAACTCGACAACTTGGGCGGCTATCTGGAAACGCAATTTTCAAAACACGCAAACCTGTCCCCGCAGGCCGCACCCACACCGGGGGAGTCCGTTGCTCGTGTTCGTTTTATGAAGGGCTTCCTCACCGCATCGCTGCTTTTCTGCGTCGGGCCGATGACGATACTGGGCTCCATCCAAGATGGCCTGAGCGGAGATTATAAACTGCTGGCGATCAAATCGGTTTTGGATGGCTTTGCATCATTGGCTTTTGCTTCCACCCTGGGCGTTGGAGTGCTGTTTTCGACGTTGACAGTGTTGATTTTTCAGGGAGGCATCAGCTTATTGGCTGTTCAGGCTCAAGCGGTGATTACAGCACCAATGATGAATGAGATGACCGCCGCTGGAGGTTTGTTGCTGGTAGGGTTGGCAATCAGCAGCCTGTTGGAGATCAAGCCCATCCGGGTGGGGAATTTCTTGCCTGCTTTGGGGTTGGCCCCGTTGATTGTGGGGATTCTAAACTCCATGGGCATCCAATAAACACTACCCCCGGTGGTAAGCTTTTTGGTGAGGTGACTGTCACCTGTGAGATCTATTCATTTGCAGCAGCCTCTGCCAACTTCGCTGCGATGATTTGCTGAAAATCCCCGAAAGGCCGGGTGCCGATCATCAATTCTCCGTTAATCAAAAAACTGGGGGTGGAGTTAATCCCGGCTTCCCTGGACGCTTTCTCATCCTGCTGGACGCGGGCTTCATATTTGTGGTTGTCATAACACGCAGCGAACGTGTCCATATCCAAGTTCAGCGATTTTGCGAAGGCCTCGATATGCTTGCGCACAGGCAAATTCGAGCTGTACAAAGCAATCTGATTGGCAAAAATATAATCGCGGTATGGCCAATACTTGCCTTGGTCGCCAGCACAATATGCCGCCTCTGCCAATTTGGGGGAAATTGTATTATTCATCATGCTGCCAACGCTGCGAGAAATGAAATAAACTTGACCCTCGGCCACATACATCTCGGCGATTTGCTTCCCGGCCTCCTTTGAAAAATTTCCACAATGCCCACAACCATAATCGGAAAACTCTTCTATCACAACCGGTGCGTCGGGATTCCCCATGGCGTTGCCGGACATCATCGGCCTGAGATTTTCGTCGGGATCGATAATTTCACCGACCGGAGTGAGCGCGCTCTGAATTGTTGGAAGCATGAGGAAGGTAGCTACGATTAGTGCTATTCCGCTGATTATTAAAATTGTAGTTAAACGTTGTTGTCGTTTGCGCTTACGACGGAGTTCTATAATAGCTTTGCGATTCTGCATTCGGTGAGTTCTCCATTTTGTGTTGAATAGGACTTAGGCATCAGATTTTGCCATAATGTGAGGGTGCTGTCCACCTCGAATTCAATATAGGGCAATCGTATGAAGAATCCCACGGTCACATGGTCAGGAGACCGGCTCCAGCAGTGCTATCATTGATTTCACTGCTTTCTCTCGTTTTTATTTTCAAGGTTCTTGAGTACGGAGCATACGGCCCCAACAGGTGGTTGCATCCGGACGCTTCTCCAAGCGTTATATGCGCCCGGACGATTATGGTAAAATTGCTCACATTAGGCCTTTACTCACAAGCGCTGGCAAGCCCAGCGGTTTTTCATAAAAGACATTTAGATTAATTCAAATGGAGTAAAAAAATAATGAAACGAAACATTTTGATTATTGGAGCTGCTGGAAGGGATTTCAACAATTTCAACACATTTTATCGAGACAACGATAAGTATAACGTAGTAGCATTCACTGCTGCTCAAATTCCAGATATCGAGGGGCGCAAATATCCGGCTGAATTGGCAGGCCAGCTTTACCCGCAAGGAATCCCGGTTTATTCTGAAGATGATCTGCCAAAGCTCATCAAAGAATTGAAAGTTGATGAATGTGTTTTTTCATACAGCGATGTCACTTATCAACACGTGATGGCTATTGGTGCAATTGTCAGTGCTGCTGGGGCCTCGTACAAATTGCTTGGCCCAAAAGATACTCAAATTAAAAGCACAAAACCCGTCATCTCTGTCTGCGCTGTTCGGACTGGATGCGGGAAGAGCCAGACTTCACGCCGGATCATTGAAATCCTGATGAAAAAAGGTTTAAAAGTAGTTGCTATTCGTCACCCAATGCCTTATGGTGATTTGGTTGCTCAAAAAGTGCAGCGATATGCAACGCTTGAAGACTTGAAGAAATATGATTGCACAATCGAAGAAATGGAAGAATACGAACCCCACGTAGTTCGAGGCAATGTGATTTATGCTGGCGTGGATTACGAGGCCATCCTGCGGGCGGCTGAGGTTGACCCAGATGGTTGTGATGTGATCCTATGGGATGGCGGCAATAATGATTTCCCTTTCTACGAATCTGATTTGCTCGTTACCTTGGTTGATCCGCTTCGTCCAGGAGACGAATTGAATTACTATCCCGGCGAGATCACTTTACGCATGGCCGACGTGATTGTGATCAATAAAATGGTCAGTGCCGATGCTGCTGGTATAGAAACCGTTCGTCAGAATATTGCTCTTACTAACCCGGATGCCGTTGTAGTTGATGCCGCTTCGGTCTTGGACATGGACAACCCCTCTTTGGTCAAAGGCAAGAAGGTTTTGGTGGTGGAAGACGGCCCGACTTTGACCCATGGCGGCATGAAAATTGGAGCTGGTGTTGTGGCCGCAAGGAAATTCGGCGCTGCTGAATTAGTTGATCCGCGCCCATACGCAACTGGCAAAATAAAGGGAACCTTCGAACAGTATCCTGAAATCGGCGTATTGCTTCCGGCCATGGGTTATGGCGAAAAACAGCTCGCAGATTTGGAAGAAACTATCAATAAAACAGAGTGCGATGCAGTTGTGATCGGCACCCCAATCGACCTCAGCAGAATTATTGACATAAAGCACCCGGTTACGCGCGTCCACTATAACTTGCAAGAGCTTGGCCGCCCAAACCTAACGTCTATCCTAGATGAATTCATCGAGAACGAACTTCAGTAGATTTTATCGATGAGACGTGAATTATGTAAAAAAGCGGGAGAGATTTTTTCTCTCCCGCTTTTTAGATTCAGGGACAAAGGGCTTCCGCGTTTCGAGTTAAACAATGTGTTATGATAGTGGCAAGTGTGCAAGTGGCAGGGGCGAAGAACGACTTCGTCGCTCATCTTTTTTAGCGCCGGTGATTTGCAGCTTTGGGCAACAATTTCAAATAATCTAATCAGATTTTTCCCAAAATACCATAAATAGTGTAAAATTATTATATGGCAGAAGATATGGTTATGAATAAAGAAGATGTTCTTCAGCGATTACAGGAATTAAAACCTGATCTTACGGCTCAATACAAGGCGAGGGAAATCAGCCTTTTTGGTTCTTTTGCTCGCGAAGAACACAATTTAGATAGCGACATAGATGTTCTGGTAGAGTTTGAGAACGGAGCAGACTTATTTGACTTAATAGGGTTGGGGCTATATTTGGAGGAAATATTCCAATGTTCGGTAGATGTCGTTCCACGAAATGCGGTTCGCGAAGAGTTTCGGGAAACAATTTTTAGCCAGGTTATTACTGTATGAGAGATTACACGCTTTACCTGAAAGATATTTTGGCGGCAATGGAGAGCATTGAAGCGTTCATAGAAGGGATGGATTTAGAAGCATTCCAATCGGATGATAAGACAGCAAGTGCCGTAATGAGGAAGCTAGAGGTTATAGGTGAGGCAGTAAAACAGGTGCCTGCCGAGATACGCCAGAGTAATTCTCAAGTTCCCTGGAAAGAAATGGCAGGGATGAGAGATAAGTTGATCCATTTCTATTTTGGTGTAGATTATCAGTTAGTTTGGAGAGCAATTACAGAGCGGATTCCACGCGTTAAGCAAGACATTCAAAATATTCTGCAAAATACAATCTACCAATGAATTGTAGCGTCAACCCCAATGGGGTGCTGGGCAAGATGTGAAAGTGAAAACCGGAACCAGTCTCAAAAAAGAGAGCTTCTGATCGTAGCTCGTTTACTTTTGGCTTGAACACAAAACACCCCGCCGGCCAATGCCTCGGGGTGTTTCACTTGAAATTCCTTACGTTATTGCATTAGTGGCGAGAGCGGGATTTGAACCCGCGACCAAGGGCTTATGAGTCCCCTGCTCTACCACTGAGCTACCTCGCCGATCAACCAGCATCCCCCTTTTCAATACCGGTTTTTATGATGGCTGAATTATACTCAAATTTTGCTATTGTGCAACCCTGGAGAAATCGCATAGTTCATAGTATCTTGCAAAAATTGACCCAATCCAGACCGCTTTGATGGGCGCTACGAACCAATTTCCGGTCACCCGTCCAAAGTTCTGCCCCTATGCGTTCGGCCAGGGCCAGATAATGCGCATCGTAGGTAGCCGATAAACTCAACTGAACCGCCAACGAAACCGCCCGCTGGTGAATGCCCGCATCGTTCACAATTTCAACCGGCATCGCCAGCGCGGTCTTGACGGCTTTTATCAGCACACTTTCACTTATATAATCGTGCTTTCGATATTGATATAGTCCATTCACAACTTCATAGAAAAGCAGCGTAGGGGCAATCAGCCGCCTTCCATGTTCTATCCAATTATGCCACCGCTCTTGTACAGAATCATCCGAGCGCATCACTACTCGAATGATGATATTGGCATCAAGGCATATTGCTGATGATTTGCTCATCGCGCTCCTCCCTAGACGCCCGGATCATTTCTGCTGGATCAGGCAATCTGCGTCCCTGCAACTCAGCAGCGATTTGGCTGTGAACTTCAGCCAACATCTCCCGCCAGTCATCTTTGCCTGTATTTGCCATACGCTCATATTCCTGCTTAGACAGGATGACCACAAGCGGCTCTCCGCTGCGCTCGACAACGACCGGCGCAATTTGCGCAGTGCGCATGATTTCGCCAAAGTGTATGCGTGCATCCGTGGCGCTGACCGTTTTTTGCATATTCACCTCCTAAGCGTATCCATCAATCAATTAATCAACTGATAGAATATCAACAAATTAAGCCATTGTCAAGCATTTTATCCGCGTAAATTTGCTTGATCAGTGCAATCCGCTCTCTATTGAAATCAAAGCTAATGCCCGTCAGCGCAAAAATCCGCCGCTGTAATGCAATTGATAGACCGAGTGCCCCTCGCAAAAAATCGTCTCTGTTCCGGAGAAACGCCTCACTTTGCCTACTACGTTGTTGGTATAGCGATAAATATCATTCTCGAAGCTGGCTGGCCCCCGGTACGGTAACCCCATCGAGACAGCCCGAAGGGACTCCTTCAAAAAGTTGAAAATCCGACCAGCCTCAGCATCGGGAAAATCATCGGACACACCCCCGGCGTAGCTCATTCCCCAAATAGGTTTAGATTTGTGATAAACGGTTTCCTGACCGGTGAAATAAGTTATGCCAAAATAAATATCCAAATAGAAAAATGCCCCATCCCGAATTTCATATTGGCGCGAGCCTGGCAGCGCAGGATGAACGCGATGCTTCACCTCCTCGGCGGCGTAAGCGTTCCGTTTGGCGTAAACTAAAAAATCGACAAAATCTTCCTCAGGTATATTGAGAGTCATAAAAAATCCTGTAATCATCCCCTCCAGTCCAACTCCCCAGCAGCGGCGGGGGAGAGTTTTTCCACTTCCCCCTGTGGCGGGG
>JAYELX010000550.1:0-2841 GCA_034717875.1 Chloroflexota bacterium
GAGGTGTTCCATGTCTAGTGCGATGACACCTTTTGGACACGCACTGACGCATAATTCACACCCTTTGCAGTAGAGTTCGTCTACTTCGATCCAACCTTTTACAGGCATATAGCTACTCCTTTTAGTTGAGATAGGAGTATCTTCTAAAAAAATCGAGGTGGTTTGTAGGCCGGAATGGTATTCCGACTGCTGGATTAGCAATCCGGCTTATTTACCCCGAAATAATGAGAAGATACAGATAGAATAACTTGAAGGGGTTTCCTTCATCCATTCATACTCATTTGTGATGAAATATAGCACTAAGTTTTTTGAGTATTTACAGACATATTATAGCACTAGCCCATTTTGGGTAGTGAAACTCATCATCTTGTAAATAAACAAAAATCCTTCCCTTTTCTTACTTCCAAGGTGTGACGCACTTCTGAATTAATAATGATGATTTGTTCTTGATTTGAGTGTTGACAAAGGTAAATAGGGCAAAATAAGCATTAAAGTGCGTTGCACCTTTCCGTTTGCTCGAGCCGGTCTTCGCGAAGCATACTCTCGGAGTGCATGACCGTGCTGAGTATAATTAGCGTTCCTGGCTCGCTTTGTCTGCATCCGCATGCGCGCATGCGGCGTTATGGATTCAGCAGCTTGCAAATCGGATACTTCGAAACTTTATTTTGAGCTATTTCAAAAAATCCGTGTTGACACCCCTATATAACCCCTGTATAATAATGCAGCCCCAGTAGAAATGTCCTGGGGTAAATGTTTGTATGTTAAAACTAAGAAACCTATTCCCCAACTTCCCCGCACCTCGGCGGGTTGAATCCACTTAGGGATACGAAGAAAATCGTTATTAACTTAGTGAAAAACTACGCGGGGCGTGCGGCGTGAAGTGAAGATTGGAGGAGCTGATGAAATATGCGATTATAGACAATGGCGGCAAACAGTACAAAGCCGTCCCGGATAATACTATCGAAATCGATCGTATGTCCGTTGAAGAAGGGACTCAGATCGAGTTCGATCAGGTATTTTTGATCTCTGACGATGGAGATGTTCAAGTAGGCAGGCCTACTATTGACGGGGCTAAAGTAAAAGCCACTATCGAAGAACACTTCAAAGACAAGAAGATTATTGTTTTCAAATACATTCCGCGCAAGCGTTATCGCCGTACTCGAGGGCATCGCCAGCAATATACGCGCGTTCGGATTGACGAGATTGTAAATAGGGAGAATAATGGCTCATAAAACAGGTGGCGGGTCTACCCGCAACGGACGAGATAGTAAATCCAAGCGCTTAGGTGTGAAAAAATTTGGCGGCGAATACGTGCGCTCTGGCAATATCATTGTTCGCCAACGCGGCACCAAGATTAAGCCCGGTCGCAATGTCGGTTTAGGAAAAGATTACACTATCTTTTCGACCATCGAAGGCTTTGTTGAGTATAAAACTATTCGCGGTGGTCGTAAGCGCGTCAGTGTAGTAGAGATTCAATAAGGCGAACATGAAAAAAGATATACACCCCACCTATTACCCTGAATGCACGGTTATTTGCGTGTGCGGCAATACCTGGACAACAGGCTCGACTCAAGAAGAAATCCATACAGATATTTGCTCCAAGTGCCATCCTTTCTATACTGGTGAACAGCGTATCGTTGACACTGAAGGTCAAGTAGAGCGCTTCATGAAGAAGCTCAAAGCCCGAGAAGAGTACTTGGATGAGCAAAAGAAACGCGATGAAAAGCAAGTATCCCCTGAACGACCTATTACTGACTTGGAACTTGGCACTCGTGCAGAAAATGTGCTTAGCGATGCAGGTATTGCTGAAATAGCTCACCTGTTGGAAAAGCTAGAAGGTGGCGAATCAGCTTTGCTTAACATCAAAGGTTTTGGGCGCAAATCCCTGGCAGATACCAAGAAAAGTTTGCGTAAATTAGGTTACGAGTTACCCGAAGCTGCCAAAGAGATATCTATTTAATCCGTTTAGAACTTGCGAAACATCGAAATTAGTGTAAACTTACAGGCAGATGCAATTGCACCTGCCTGTTTTTTTTATTAGACTCGAATCGCTCCTTCCCGACCACCCGACCACTCCGACCACTCCGACCACCCGACCACTCCGACCACCCCAACCATCCGACCACTCCGACCACTATGAAACATCACACCGGCTCACTAGAAGTCATCACTGGATCCATGTTCTGTGGCAAAACCGAGGAACTTATCCGCCGCTTGCGGCGTGCTGCTATCGCTAAACAGCATGTGCAAGTATTCAAACCCGTTATCGATAATCGTTACGCTGAGCAGAAAGTCACATCTCATGCCGGTCATAATTTCGAAGCTATTCCTATTCGAAAATCTATCGAGATACTCGCTGCTTTGGACGCTGACACCACCGTCGTTGCAATCGATGAAGCGCAATTTTTCGACAACGAAATCATCTCCATCGTACAACGACTGGCTGACCAATCTATTCGCGTCATCGTAGCTGGGCTAGATACAGACTTTCGCGGAGAACCATTCGGCCCTATGCCCGTCTTGATGGCAAAAGCTGAACGTGTAGATAAGCTGCATGCCATTTGCATGAAATGTGGTGGACTTGCATCCCGTACGCAACGTTTGGTCGATGGCCGTCCAGCCCATTACGATGATCCAGTCGTGATAGTTGGAGCCGATGAGCTTTATGAAGCGCGTTGCCGAAAGCACCATCAGGTCCCGCGCAAATAGAAAGTAACCGTTCACTCCCTCGCCCCCCCTCAATCCCCTCGCTGCGGGAGGAAGCTGAGAAACTCTCCCCCCGCTGCGGGGGGAGCTGGAGGGGGGTGAAGTATCTCGTTCCATCCGCTCTGCGGTGGAACA
>JAYELX010000550.1:2941-7028 GCA_034717875.1 Chloroflexota bacterium
GTATCTCGTTCCATCCGCTCTGCGGTGGAACACTTCATCATTCACAATGCAACCACCACCTGGAAAAGTAGAGGCATCATGGAAGACTATCATAAATTTCTCGAAGAAAAACTGATCCCGGAGGACATGCTCCAGAAACGTATCGCTGAATTGGGAGCAGAAATTGCCCGCGATTACAAAGATAAAAGTCTCCACCTCGTATGTATCTTGCGTGGGGGTATCATGTTTCTCGCCGACCTGATGCAGCATATCTCCATACCACATACCATCGACTTTATGGCCATATCTTCCTACGGCACAGGCGCACGTAAGTCCGATGGGCAAGTGCGCCTAACCATGGACCTGCGCGACCCCATCAGTGGCAGGGACGTACTCATCGTCGAAGACATCATCGACAGCGGTCACACCCTCACGTCCGTAATGCGGCTTCTAGCATTGCGAGACCCTTCCAGCCTGCGCGTATGCACCTTATTAGACAAAGTCGAACGCCGAGAAGTGAACGTCCAAATTGATTATTGTGGATTTACGATTCCCAACGCCTTTGTCTTTGGTTATGGTTTAGATTTGGATGAATACTATCGTGGTTTGCCGTTTATCGGAATTGTGAATACGGATGAATATACCCCTCCCGACTAGGAGAAATAATGTCCCCCTCGAAGAGGGTAGCTGATACCTGTAACGATAACTTGGCCCCCTATCAGGGTCGCTGGATTGCCCGTGTGGGGAAACGGATAGTTGGGCAGGGTGGCACGCCCCGTCAGGCTTTGCAGGCAGCCAAAACTGCACGTTACAAAGAAATATCCGAAATTATGTATATACCCACTACAACCCCATTCAAATTTCCACCATTGGTGCAGCGAGTTCGTGCTGCTCTTCCAGCGGATTTGGTAGTCTATCTGGTTGGGGGAGCGGTGCGCGATGCGCTTCTATCGCAACCCATCCACGATCTAGATTTTGCTCTTCCGGACGATGCTCTCAGCGCGGCCCGCCGCGTTGCCGATCACCTCGGCGCGGCCTACTTCCCTTTGGATGTGGAACGCCGCACCGCCCGTTTGATCTACACCGACGAAAAAGGCACGCGCCATATATTGGATTTTGCCACTTTGCGCGGCCCAGACCTGCAAGCCGACTTGAGAGGTCGAGACTTCACCATCAACGCTATCGCAGTAGACATCCGCTCCCCGCTGGCCTTGCTCGACCCGTTGGGGGGCGCGTCGGATTTACAATCCAAAACCCTGCGATCATGTTCTGCGTCATCGTTTCGGTCCGACCCTGTGCGCATATTGCGTGCTATTCGTATGGCTGCTGGTTTGGATTTGCGAATTACGGCTGATACGCGTACTCAAATGCGGGCTGCTGTTTCGGATTTGTCGGATGTTTCCCCAGAGCGGTTGTGCTTTGAATTATTTCGCATCCTTGATGGGCCGCGTCCGGCAACTTCCATCCGGGCTTTAGACATGCTGGGGGGCTTATCCCATCTGCTGCCCGAGTTATTGCACTTGAAGGGAATCGACCAAACCCCTCCTCATATCAAAGATGTTTGGGGCCATACCATGGGAACTGTGCGCAGTTTGGAAAAATTACTGCATGTATTGGGCCCTGAACATGATCCCGAGGCCTCGGCGAACCTTATGCTTGGCTTGGCTGTGGTGCGTTTGGGCCGTTATCGCAAACAAATCAGCGCGTATATGCAATCATCTTTGGTGATTGACCGTACCTTGCGTCCGCTGTTATTTCTGGCGGCTCTATACCACGATGTTGGAAAGCCCCAAAGCAGCCAAAAAGAAGACAAGACCGGCCGCATCCGCTTTCTTAGGCATGAGCACATTGGCGCGCAGATCGCAGGTGAGCGGGCGCGTAAACTTCATTTGAGTAATGCCGAAATTTCTTGGTTGGAAACTGTTGTTAAGCACCACATGCGCCCCACGTGGCTGGCCCATGAAGAACGCGGGCCAAGTAATCGGGCGGTTTATCGCTTTTTTAGAGATACAGGAGCAGCGGGGGTAGCTATTAGCTTACTTGGGTTAGCGGATGTTTTGGCTACGTATGGGCATACACTTCCGCAAGAACGTTGGGAACGACAACTCGATGTAACGCGCACCTTACTGGAAGCCTGGTGGGAAAATCATACTCGTCAAATTGATCCGCCGGTTTTGCTTTCAGGCCATGATTTGATGCAAAAATTCGATCTCGACCCTGGCCCCCTCATTGGCGAGTTATTGGAATCCGTTCGTGAGGCTCAGTCGGCAGGACAAGTCCAAACTGGTGATGAAGCCTTAGCTTTTGTGGAAGAGTATTTGCGCGATTGATGGTACCTGCTCAGCAATTCCCGCTTTGTAGCTAGAAGCAGACTTCGGAAGTCTTTGAAAACGCATTTATTGGCGAAATAGGTCACTGGAGACTTCCGAAGTCTTGACATTTCCTCATATCGGGAATTACTGGTACCTGCTCACGTTTTAGCTGTGGTTTGAGCAGGTGTATAATTAATTAATTCCCCCGTTCCTGCAGCAGAATTCTCGTATACGTGCCCGTTGTGTGAGCGACGGGCAAGTGCCCTCAGGCGAGCTGCTAGAATTTTTAGCGAAACTGGTTTGATCAAGTATTCATCCGCACCTTGATCTAGAACATTTTCGACGATTCCTGGCTTAGTCACAACCGATATTACCAGGATAGGTGCTTGACTGATGCGGCGAATGTTTTGATAAAGAGCCCCATTTTCTTTATCTGGTTGAGGTGAATAGATTATGATAACATCTGGTTTTATATCCTGCACCACGTTGATGTACTTTTGCTTCGAGCGGGTCACGTATGTGTGAAACCCATATTGTGTGAGGTTAGGGATCGTTTCTTGTCTATCTGGTTGCCTGTCAATGATAAGTACTTTTTTGGGCATTAGTATACCTCCGAGTAATTATTATGCCTCAAAACGATAGCTTTAACCTTGCATTTACTTTACATTCGGGATAGGGAACAGGTGATCAGGGATTGGGTCACTGGTGCAGTTGGGCGGAAGTCCGTTAGTAGTTTGTAAAAAATCGGCTAAAATATGATTGATCCGCGTAATTCGCGTTCTGTTTTTTTTAGAAGATACACTTGGAGGATTAATATGAATAAACCAGGAAAATTATTTTGGTTAGTGGGAATTATGCTTGGCATGATTCTGGCTGGCTGCAACATGCCCAAGAGTGATCAAGATTTGGATGAGGTCGATATAATGAAGACCGCCGCCAGGGAAACTGTTGCTGCCAGATTGACACTGAATGTTGCAGAGACCGAGGCAGCTTCGTCCGCACCAACGGCAACTCAGGAAGGGCAAGCCACACCTACCGAAGGCGAAAGCGCGCCCAGCCCAACCTTGACGACTGAGCCGCCTCCCTCGTCTACGAAAACGCCGCTGCCCTGCAACCGGGTTGAATTCGTTGAGGATGTCACTATTCCCGACGGAACTGAAATTGATGCCGGGGATGCATTTACAAAAACTTGGCGGCTCAAAAATACGGGCACTTGCTCGTGGACATCGGGTTATGATCTGATTTTCGATCACGGTGATAGCATGGGCGCCCCCGGCAGCGTGTCGATCACCAGCGGCACGGTCGCATCCGGTTCGAGCGTGGACGTGTCTGTAGATTTGACCGCTCCCGACGCCCCCGGCACCTATCGAGGAGACTTTTTGCTGCGCTCATCGGATAATGTCGTCTTTGGCATGAGCGGCGGTCGGAGTTTCTGGGTGGAAATCAAAGTCATCCCGGAGGATACTGCTACGCCGACGGCAACTTCTACGGCTACTTCGGAGGCACAATCTGGAACGTTACACCGTATATTCGGGCGTAGCAAAACCTTGGGACTGGGAGTAGCAAGTGATGATACCCGTCTGGGTATTGCTGTGAATGGAGATCCTTTACGGGCGTTTGTCGATTTCGATCTTGCCGAGTTGCCTGATTTGAGCAATTCTTCCACGATTCAGTCTGCTACTCTGGGCTTGAGTAATTACAGTGGTGAAAGTTGCTTCGAGTTCTTACATCCTTTGCTGGTTTATCGTTTGGATTATGGTAACAGCCCAGATTATCAAGATGATTTTAATGCAGCG
>JAYELX010000551.1:0-6908 GCA_034717875.1 Chloroflexota bacterium
CCCGCAAGGGATGCCTTCGGCGCAATAACCCGCAAACTTGGTCTCGATACAAATTCTCCGCCAGCGCTCCGAATTCACTCGACCGGCGTTTGCTCTATTACTCGAAGAGTACTCCTTCGGAGCAAGTTTAACCTTAATTTCCTTTCCATAATGAACCATCCCCTTACATTGTTGGAATTATTCACTATGTCACAAAGCCGCTATGCGGCGTTTCTCGATGGTCTCCAACAGCGCAGTGAAAGCATCGGCGAATTTGCGCACGCCTTCATCTTCTAATTCCTGAGTGGCTTCGTCAATGGAGATGTCCAGCGCGTATAGATAATCAAACGCGGAGCGAGCGGAGTCCAGATTGGATTCCAAGGTTAGCGCGGCTGTGCCGTGATCGCGGAAAGCGTCCAGAGTCTTAGGGGGAATAGTGTTTATCGTGTTGGGGGCAATCAGCTCGTCCACGTATTTTGTATCGGGATAGGCGGGATTTTTGGTGCTGGTGGAGGCCCACAATGCCCGCTGGATATGTGCGCCTTTAGCAACCAGCCGCTCCCATCGTTCGCCGCTGAAAATCTCTTTGTGTTTAGCATAAGCTAATTTTGCGCTGGCGACAGCGAATTCACCTTTTAGTGTTTCTATCCATCTGGCATTATCACCGCTTATCTCGAGCAGAGCAGTCAGGCGGTTGTCGATATTGGTTTCGATTCGGGAGACGAAGAACGAAGCCACGGATGCCACGTGCCCAATAGGTTGACCGGATTCCAGACGTTTCTCCAGCCCGGAGAGATAAGCAGCCATGATCTTGGCATAACGTTCGACAGAGAATATCAGTGTGACGTTGACGTTGATCCCCGCGGCGATGGAGCTGGTGATGGCGGGCAAGCTTGCTTCGGTGCCGGGAATCTTGATCATGAGGTTGGGGCGGGCAATCCGTTTCCATAGACGCAAAGCCTCTTCGAGGGTGGTATCTGTCTCTTGTGCCAGGTACGGACTTACTTCCAGGCTGACGTATCCATCCCCCCGATTGGTTTTTTCATACAAAGGGAGAAATAAATCACAAGCTGCCCGTATATCTGCCACAGCCAGTTTCTCGTAAATATCTTCTTTGGAGAGACCCTGCTTTGCAAGGGGAATTAGAGCATTGTCATAATCGCTCGAATTGGCGATGGCATTTTTGAAGATGCTGGGATTAGAAGTCACCCCGCGGATATCGCCGCGAGAGATCATGGCGGCCAGCTCACCATTATTTAGCAAGCGGCGTTCGATATTGTCGTACCAAATTGATTGACCAAGATGATGTAATTTAGCAATTGGATTCACGTTTGCGTAACTCCTTGAGAATGAAATTAAATATGTTGTGTTTGTGACAGTCACCCACAAAGTATTGTATCAAAAAACAATGCGTATTGAGCAACCAACTTCACGATTGATTAAAACACACGGCAACCTTGACAAGCCATAGAGAAATCTTATAGTGACAAATGTCAAATCCTTATTGTGTTTTTTGCCACTGTTCATTGTGGTGGCACGAATATATTATATAGTATCCTTTTTAATTTTGCGCGTTCAGCAACTATGTGCTGGCGTTTACTCATTTTTAACAAGAAGTTTGAATTTCGGGTGAAATTTTGTGATTTTATCAACATTTTTGTATTATCTCAAAAAGTAAGGAAAAGTTAGCTGTGATTGGTCTTCGCGAAGCATACTCTCAGGGTGCCTGACCGAGGTCACCGGCGGGCACGGTCACGCCATCGCCAGAGGCGAGCATGCGGATGCACGCAAAGCGCGGCAGACCGGCCAGAGCTACTCTGCAATATTGAGAAGACACACTTTTTTGCTAAAAAGGCCAAATTTTTATAAAGCTAGTTTGGAGCAACTTCGTTTTTTCTAATTCAGCATCTTCTAACCACCCATTTTAAGGAGGTATTTATGACTGCAGAACCAACCTCTGCAAGAGCTCTCACTTTCTTTGACGAAGTGGTCGCCAACACACCGGGAGGTGATTCGCGTCTCGAGTTGTGCTTGCAGTGTGGAACCTGTGGAGGATCCTGTCCTTCTGGTGCAGATATGGAACACACTCCGCGTGAAATCTTTGCTATGATTGACGCGGGGATGAAGGATGAGGTCTTACGCAGCAACGCACCCTGGTATTGCGTCTCTTGTTATTATTGCATGACGCGCTGCCCCCAAGAGATACATATTACCGATATTATGTACACGCTAAAAAGAATGGCTATTCGCGAAGGTTTGTACAAAAAATCGAGTGCCTCTGATGCGCCCGGGTTTTCTGAAACTTTCATTAGTTTTGTGGAAAACAATGGGCGCAGTTTCGAGTTAGGCTTGGCTGCCGTCCACCATCTGCGCTACCATCCCATAAACGCAGTAAAAATGGCTACAGGGATGGGTTTGGAAATGATACTCAAAGGGCGGATGGCTATAGTGCCCACCAAGATCAAAGGTATAAAACAACTACAGTCCATTTTGAACAAGGCTAAAGAACTAGGGGGTGCAGCATGAAATACGGCTATTACCCCGGCTGCTCCTTAGAACGCAATGCGTATTCGTACCATCAATCCACCCTGGCGGTTGCCAAACCCTTGGGGCTTGAATTCGTCGAGGTTGAAGATTGGAACTGCTGTGGTGCCACCGAGTACTTCGCCATTGATGCAATCCCCGCTTATGCACTGGTGGGTCGCAATCTGGCCCTCGCTGCTCAACAGAAAGGGGATGACAAGCAACTGGTTGCCCCGTGCAGCGCCTGCTTCCTCAACTTGAAGAAGACGGACCACTACATGGATGAATCGCCAGAACTAGCGGAGAAAGTCAACACCGCTCTGGCTGCCGGAGAGCTGCATTACGAGCCAGGCAGTGTCGAGGCCCGCCACCTGCTTGATGTTATCGTCAGTGATGTTGGCTATGACGCCGTTGCAGAAAAGGTCACCAAGCCGCTGTACAACCTGAAAGTAGCTTCTTATTATGGCTGCATGATCGTCCGCCCTAGAGCGCTGGAAACATTCGATGATGCCGAGTGCCCCACCAGCATGGATCACCTGATGGAAGTCTTGGGCGCTGAAGCAGTAGACTTCTCCATGAAGGCCCACTGCTGCGGCGGGCACATGACCCAGATCAGCGAGCCGACAGCTTTTGACCTGATTCGCAGCATACTGAAAAACGCGGTCGACAACGGGGCTGATACAATCGTCACCCTGTGCCCGATGTGCCAACTCAACCTGGATGCCTACCAGTCTGCGGTCAACAAGCATTTTGGCACGGACTACAATATCCCCATTCTCTACTTCACCCAGTTGATGGGGCTTGCGTTTGGCATCCCCGCTGAAGAATTGGGGATTGGCAAAGAGCTTGTAGATGCAAGGTCAGCGCTTACCAAAATTGGTACAGAAGCACCCCCCAAACCAAAGAAGAAACGCCCATCTAAAAAAGCGCTCCCGATGCCCAGTTTGCTGGAGGAGGCATAACCCATGACCAAGAAAGAAAAAGTAGGCGTATACGTATGTCATTGCGGTACCAACATCGCAGGTATCGTAGACGTGGAAGATGTTTCTACCTGGGTTGGAGAAAATAATGAAAACGTGGAAGTTTCCCGCGATTACAAGTTCATGTGCTCCAGTCTGGGACAAGAATTGATCGAAAAAGACATCAAAGAGAAGGGATTAACTCGGGTTGTTGTAGCAGCCTGCTCACCCCACATGCACGAGAAGACTTTTCGTGGGGCCTGTCAACGAGGCGGCTTGAATCCTTTCCTCTTCGAAATGGCTAATATCCGAGAACATAACTCTTGGGCTACCAATGATAAAGTGGCCGCAACACAAAAGGCCAAAGCATTGGTTAACGCAGCGGTCGAACGCACCGTCCAGCAAACTTCGCTGGAACCCATCCCGGTGGAAATCAATGCCAACACCTTGATTGTGGGCGGCGGTATTGCTGGTATCACTGCTGCGTTGGAACTGGCCAATGGCGGCGACCATGTCTATCTGGTGGAACGAGAGCCCAGCATCGGCGGACACATGGCCCAATTGGACAAGACCTTCCCCACTTTGGACTGCTCAGCTTGCATCTTAACTCCTAAAATGGTAGATGTAGGTCAGCATCCGAATATCACGCTGTTGAGCTATAGTGAGGTTGAAGTTGTCGATGGTTATGTGGGCAATTTCTCTGTGACCGTACGCAAGAAGGCTCGCTACGTGATCGAAGAGGATTGCACCGGATGCGGTATTTGCGAAGAGAAATGTCCTCAAAAAGTTGTGGATGACGCTTTCGAAGCCAATCTCGGTTATCGGAAAGTTGTCTACCGCCCATTCCCACAGGCCGTACCAAACTATCCTGTTATTGACGCGGAAAATTGCACTTACTTCAAAAATGGAAAATGTAAGGTGTGCGAGATGTTCTGTCCCACCGACGCAATTGACTTCAAGCAAGAAGACGAACTTCTAAAGATCGAAGTGGGTAATATCATTCTTGCCACAGGATATGATGTATTTGATGCTCGGCGTATCAAACGATATGGATACGGACGATTACCCAATGTGTTTACCAGTATGGAGTTCGAGCGCATGGTCAATGCGGCTGGTCCCACTGCGGGCGATATCGTATTACGCGACGGTGTAAACGTACCCAAAAGCGTGGCCATCATTCACTGTGTTGGCTCTCGCGATAAGAATTTCAATGAGTATTGTTCCAACGTTTGCTGTATGTACTCACTGAAATTTGCCCATCTTGTCCACGAACGTATCCCCGCTGCAGATGTCTATAATTTCTACATCGATATGCGTGCTTCCGGTAAGGAGTATGAAGCGTTCTATCATCGCTTGTTGGAGGAAGGCACACACTTCATCCGCGGGAAGGTCGCTGAGGTTACCAACGCAGCCAACTTACCCGAAGAAGAAGGCAAGCTCATAGTTCAAACAGAAAATACCCTGATAGGAAAGCAAATCCGCGTTCCTGTAGATATGGTTATCTTGAGCGCGGGTATCGAATCTCGGCATGATGCCAACGAAGTCGCGCATCTTTTTGGAATGGGATGCGGCTATAATGGCTTCTTTATCGAACGTCACCCCAAGCTGGATCCAATTGCCACAATGACAGAAGGTATCTTCATTGCTGGCGCCTGCCAGGGGCCGAAAGACATCCCCAGCTCGGTTGCCCAGGGTGCAGCGGCTGCATCTAGAGTATCCAGCCTGATCAAACAAGGCACTGTGATGATGGAACCGATTCGCGCCCACATCAACGAAGATCATTGCTCCGGCTGCCGAATCTGCAACAACCTGTGTCCCTATAATGCAATCGAGTACCATGAGGACAAAAAGGTATCCGAGGTCATCACGGCACTGTGCCAGGGTTGTGGAACTTGTGTTGCGGCTTGCCCCAGCGCTGCTATCAGCGGTGCTCATTTCACCAATGAACAATTACTGTCTCAAATTGATGGTATTTTGTGGGACGTCAAGTCTGAACTTAAAATGGAACCCGCCTAGCAGGAGGAGAAAAATCATGAATGAAAAATTCGAACCCGTAATCGTTGGATTTCTATGCAATTGGTGCTCCTACCGTGCTGCTGATTTGGCTGGTACTGCCCGCATCAAATATGCACCCAATATGAGAGCAATCCGGGTAATGTGCAGCGGGCGTGTTGATCCGCAATTTGTGCTCAAGGCACTGCGCGAAGGCGCTGATGGCGTATTGATCGCTGGCTGTCATCCTGGTGAATGTCACTATGTAAACGGCAATATCAAGGCTTTACGCCGCTTCATCTTGCTTAAGAAGATGCTGCGGCAGTTAGGCGTCGAAGAAGACCGCGTTCAACTGGTCTGGGCTTCGGCATCCGAAGGTAACGTACTTGCCGCCAAAGTTGACAGCATGACAGAGGAAATTCGCGCCTTAGGACCCCTTAACTGGAACGAAACTGTTCTAGGTGGTGGAAATGGCCAACATGCTGCTGTTACAGAGCCAGAGGAGGTATAACGTGGCAGAAAATGGAAAACCAAAATTGGCAATGTATTGGACTGCATCCTGTGGTGGCTGTGAAATCTCAGTGTTGAACATCCATGAACACATTCTGGATGTAGATGCAGTCTTCGACTTAGCTTTCTTTCCTTGTATTGCAGACTTTAAAGTGAAAGATTTAGAAGGCTACCCCGATGGGTATATTGATGTATGCCTGTTCAATGGAGCCATTCGCAACTCGGAAAATGAAGAAATGGCTCATCTATTGCGTAAAAAATCAAAAATCATGGTAGCTTTTGGTTCTTGTGCACACAATGGAGGTATTCCAGCTCTTTCTAACTTAACATCGAAAGATGCCACTTTTAAGACTGTTTATCTGGATAACCCGTCCATTGATAACCCTAATGGAATTCTTCCTCAGCAAGTTACTGAAATGCCAGAAGGGGAGTTAACCCTTCCGGAGTTTTATCACACTGTGAAGAAGCTGGATCAAGTTATTGATGTGGATTATTATTTGCCTGGATGCCCGCCGGAGCCGCCTCAAATTTGGGCTGTGCTTCAGGTTGTGGTATCAGCCCTCACTGAGGGAACACCACTTCCCCCCAAAGGGGCTATCGTTGGTGCTGGCAATAATGCGGTTTGTGAAGAATGCGACCGAGAGAAGACAGAGAAAAGTATTACTCGCTTCTACCGCCCCTATCAGCTCAATCCTGATCCGGATTTATGCTTGTTGGAACAGGGAATCGTGTGCATGGGACCATCCACCCGTAATGGTTGTGGAGCTTTGTGCCCGTCAGTGGGCATGGGCTGCCGAGGCTGCTACGGGCCTATGGGAGGTGTTGAAGACCAGGGAGCAAAGATGCTGTCTGCCATAGCATCGGTTATCGGCGCTGGCGAAGAGGGTATGGAAGAACAAGACATTGAAGATGCCATCCAAGAGGTTGTAGATACCATTGCAGACC
>JAYELX010000552.1:0-6889 GCA_034717875.1 Chloroflexota bacterium
GGCAATGCCCAAAAATTGATCGAGGCTGCCGCGGCTTGCGGCGTGGACGCGGTCAAGTTTCAGACTCACATCCCCGCAGCGGAAACCTTGCCCGACGCCCCCATGCCGCCTTACTTCAAGGGAGAGCCGCGCTTCGAGTATTTTAATCGCACTGGTTTTAGTTTAGAGCAGTGGAAAGCGTTGAAAGGGCATTGCGACCAATATGGCGTCATGTTTTTATCGTCGCCTTTTTCGGAAGAAGCGGTCGACTTGCTCGAAAAAGTAGGCATGTCCCAATACAAGATTCCCTCGGGAGAAGTCACCAACTTGCCCATGCTGGAAAAAATCGCCCGGTTGGGCAAGCCTATTTTACTGTCATCCGGAATGAGTTCGTGGAATGAGCTAGATCAAGCCATCGATGTGATTAGAAGTCAAAATAATCAATTGACCATTTTGCAATGCACCAGCAAATACCCTTGCCCTTATAATCAAGTTGGCTTGAACATCATGCTGGAAATGAAGTCTCGCTACAATCTGCCTGTGGGCCTCTCAGATCATACCTTGACTAACTACGCAGCTTTTGCCGCGGTGACATTGGGAGCAGCGGTTGTTGAGAAGCATTTCACCTTCAGCCGAAAGATGTACGGCAGCGATGCGCCTCATTCCCTCAAGCCCGAAGAATTAAAAAGCCTGGTTGACGGTATCCGCGCCATTGAAACCATGACATCCGCCGTAGTGGACAAAGATGAGATTGCTCCTTACAGTAAGATGAAGCAAATCTTCGAAAAGAGTCTCGTCGCCCGCGTGGACATTCCCGAGGGGACGAAACTCACCCGCGCAATGATCGCCATCAAGAAACCAGGTACAGGGATTTCAGCCGCACACTTGGATCAAATTTTAGGCAAGGTGGCCCAACGTGATATCGCCGCTGATCAATTATTATCCGAAAGTGATCTTGAGTAAGCGATTGGATCATTATGCTTAACAGCCAAATTGGCTCTCCCATCTTTATTTGTGGATACCCTAAATCGGGCACAACTTTGTTGTTGGCTTTGCTGGATCACCATCCGGAGTTGTTGGTTTTTCCCGAAGAAACAAGGTTTTTCAAAAACATCATCAATCATCCTGACCGACAAAATACTGATTACGTATTAACTCAGACAAGCGTGAAGAATCTTGGCTTGGGCAAATTCCGCATGACCTCGGGAGCGCGCGATTATTCGGATATCAACTTTTCTACCTACAAAACGTGCCTGGAAACGCTTTGGCGTGATAGTGATGGCGATGGTCGTTCCCTTTTAGAGAGCATTTTGCATTGCTATGGTCGTGCGACCGGGCAATTGGGAAAAAAGTATTGGATTGAGAAAACACCTTTCACTGAGATTCATCTGAACAAAGCTAATCGGTTGTGGCCTGATTTTAAAGCCCTGTATATGATTCGAGACCCTCGAGACAACTATTGCTCACACAGCGATTTAAGACATAGACGTCATCTGGCTCGAAAGAATAAATATGCCCATACGGACGAAGAGACCCGTGAAAAACACTTAAGTCCACCTTTGGAGATGGAAGATTTCGTCGCCTACTGGCTTGACAGTATCGCCCATTGGCGACGATTCGCAGCCCGAAACGAAAGTCAATGCTTGCTGATCCGTTATGGGGGTTTGGTCCAAAATCCACGCCAGGAATTGGGACGGATTTGCGACTTTTTAGAAATTTGCTGGGATGACGTTTTGTTGAGGCCCACTCGCAACGGTTCCCTTTGGGGCGGTAATTCTATGCACGGTACTCAGTTTACGGGTATATCGACATCATCCTTGGGTCGCTATAGCCAGCACTTGACCAAGAACGAAATTTGCTTTTTAGAAGGGTTGTTGGGGAAAACAATGCGGCGGTATGGTTGGGCGATTGAGCACACGGACAGTTCATCCTGGAAACAGATGAGCGACTTGCTTTTATCCCCGGACACGAAATTATTTATCAAAGTCAAGGCCTTGCTTGGCTTGTTGAAACAACAAACAAATTAAAAAAGAAGGTTAATAATGCGAAAAGTTTGCGTCGTTGTAGGTTCTCGAGCCAATTACAGCAGCATCAAAAGCGTGATGCGGGCTGTGCAGCAGCACCCTGATTTAAAGTTGCAAGTGATTGCCGGGGCCTCGGCTTTGTTGGATCGCTTTGGAGCGGTTGTGGAAATTGTCGAGGAAGATGGCTTTCATCCCGATGCTAAAGTGCACATGATTATCGAGGGCGAAACACCCACCACAATGGCGAAATCGACCGGGTTGGGGCTGTTGGAATTGCCCACTGTCTTCGAGCAACTAGAGCCGGATGTGGTGGTTACAGTCGGGGATCGCTTCGAAACTATGGCCACCGCTATCGCCGCGGCGTACATGAATATCCCTCTGGCCCACACCATGGGCGGAGAAATTTCCGGCACCATTGACGAGAATATCCGCCACGCCGTCACCAAACTGGCCCACATCCATTTTCCGGCCAACCAGAAGGCGGCCGACCGCATCATCCGCATGGGTGAAGACCCATCCATCGTGCACGTTGTCGGCTGCCCGCGTATTGATCTGGTCGCTGAGGTCACCGATGAAAACAGCCGCCTGCCCGAACGCGCCTGGCTAGAATATGAAGGCGTTGGCGGTCAAATCGATTTAGACGCGCCGTTCTTGTTGGTTTCCCAGCACCCTGTCACCACCGAATACGGCCAGGGCGAGCATCAAATCACCGAAACCCTGATGGCTCTGCATGCGTTGAAAATGCCCACAATCATGCTCTGGCCCAATGTAGACGCCGGCTCGGAAGATGTCGCCCGCGGCATGCGTAAATTCCGGGAACATTATCAGCACGATTACATCCGCTTTTACAAAAACTTCTCGGTCGAAACCTATGTGCGCCTGATGAAACGCTGCGCCTGCAAAGTTGGTAATTCCAGCGCAGCCATTCGCGAAGGCGCCTTTCTGGGAACCCCGGCAGTCAACGTCGGCACCCGCCAGATCGGACGGGCGCGCGGCCCCAACATCATCGATGCTGATTACGACCGTGACCAAATCGTCGCTGCCATTCGAGCGCAAATCGAAAATGGCCCCTATCCATCCGAGCCGATTTATGGCGATGGTCACGCCGGTGAGCGCATTGCCGACATTCTTGCCGAAGATGAATTTAATATCCACAAAAGGATGACTTATTAATGAACGTGCTTGGTCTGATTCCCGCCCGCGGCGGCTCGAAAGGGATTGCGCACAAAAATATCGTCATCCTGGCTGGGAAACCGCTGTTGGCCTATACGTGCGATGCCGCTTTAGAGAGCCGCTGCCTCACCCGTGTGATTCTAAACACCGATGACCCCGAGATCGCTCAGGTGGGGCGTGACTGCGGCGTGGACGTGCCCTTCATGCGCCCTGCCGACTTGGCCGCTGATGACACCCCCATCCTGCCCGTGATTCAACACACCCTCGCCTGGCTGGATGAGCACGAAAATTTTCACGCCGATGTGATCGTTTTGTTGCAGCCAACCTCCCCCTTGCGGCAGGCGGAACACATTGATACCGCTGTGGACAAGCTAACCGACATGGGGGTGGATACCGTTGTTAGTGTTATTCCCGTTCCCCATCAATTCAACCCGGTCTCGTTGATGCAGCTTGATAACCGCGGCTGCCTCACCCCTTTCACGAGCGGCGAGATGATCCTGCGGCGGCAGGAAAAGCCGCGTCTCTTTGCCCGCAATGGCCCCGCCGTTTTAGCCATCCGCCGTGAGGTTATCCAGCAAGGTAAATTGTACGGCGATCGCGTGTTGCCGTTGGAAATGGGCCTCACCGAATCCATCGACATTGACAACGCTGATGATTTAGCAATGGCAGAATTTTGGCTCGAACAAAAGGGTTTATGATAAAGTCAGTAGACATCCTCTATTTCATCGAACACACCGCCCGCGAGTTGGACATCGCCTGCGCAGTTAAATATCTCGCTCAAAATAAATACAATCTTCGCGTAGAAATTTGCTCCATTGCGGTGGGGCTTGGAGATACTTTGGCGAGGTATCAACCTGAAGTCGTCGCCTTACCCTATTGCGTTTCAGTGCATGACCTGGGCTTGGCGCAGATTGTGTCGCATTGGCCGCGAGCTCGCTACATTAACCTTTCTTTCGAGCAATTGTTGGGTAAGACGCAAAAGAAATTCAAAGCTCCGCGCGATGATTTTTCCCGTCAATATGTGTTCCATCACGCCTGGGGGGAATTTTTCGCTCAATATCTTCAGGCCAATCATGTGACTCGCTCGCAAATCGCCGTCAATGGGAACCCGTCTTATATGTTGTATCGTTGCCCCTACAAGGCCTATTATCAGCCCAGAAAAGAGCTTGCCCAGCAATACGGGCTTGATCCTGAAAAACGCTGGGTCTTTATCCCCGAGAATTATGGCTGGGCGTTCTTCGAAGATCACATGCTACGCGACCGTATCCGGCGTGGATTTGACCCTGATGACGCCTATAGATACCGCGACTTTGCCCGCGATTCCTTGCGCGCCGCGGCGGGTTGGTGGCGAGATGCTTCCAAGCTGGATTCCATCGAATTGATTGTGCGTCCGCGCCCGGCCATCCCCAGAGAGCAGTTTATCGAGACTGTGCGAGCAATGGCTGGCGATGTGCCCAAAACGCTGCACTTTATCAAGCAGGGCACGGTACGAGAATGGATTCTAGCCAGTGACATGATCTTTTCTTCTTACAGCACCACTTTGCTGGAAGCTGCCGTAGCGCAAAAGCCACTGTCCATGTTGATGCCGTTCCCATTCCCGGATTTTTTATATGCTCCCTGGTATGATGTGGCCGCCAAAGTGGAAACCGGAGACGCGTTTTTTGATGTGCTCACGCAGCCGCAGCTTGAAAGTAATTGGCAACCCCTGGAAAATTGGGTAATTGACAATATGATGAGCAATGGCGATGCGATTGCCAATCTGGCCGATCTTTTCGCCTCTGTGATCGCCGGTGATATTTCTGTGCCGCAGCCTGTTTCCGTTGGGCGTGACCTGACGAATTTTTCATGGGGGCAAGTGAAACGCTCCCTGCGTAAAACTAGCTGGAATTTGTATCAAAGCGGGTTATCAGCCTTGGGAATCAAGACAAGGGATCAGGTCTGGAATCCTCACGAAAGGGATATTATATCTCCCGATGATGTCGAAAGCCGCGTGGCTCGCTGGGCTAAAGTATTAAATTAAAGATGCCAACTATCAGCGTAATCATCCCCACATACAATCGCGCCGATTACATTCTCGAAGCTATTGACAGCGTGTTGGCGCAAACCTATTCCGATTACGAGATTATCGTCGTTGATGATGGCTCGACGGATGATACCGCCGCGGTCTTGCAGCCGTTGGTAGATGATGGCGTTATTCGCTACGTTTACCAACACAATCAGGGCGAATCGGCGGCGCGCAATCACGGCATTCGCCTGGCCCGGGGGCAATATATCGCTTTTCTCGATTCGGATGATTTATTTCTCTCCCCCAAGCTGGAAAGACAAACCGCCTTTTTGGACGCTCATCCAAATGTGGCCTTTGTTCATTCCGGATACAGCAAGTTTGATGATGCTGGCAACGATTTGGGCTACCGGGATACATCTAAAATATCGGGACGAGTTTACCCGGACATTCTGCTGGATTGGTCGGTGCTGATGGCTGTGCCCTGTGTAATGGTGCGGGCGCAAGTGCTGGAGCAAGTAGGCGGTTTCGACGAAAGCCTACGCTGGGGCCCTGATCTGGATTTGTGGCGCCGCATCACCCAGCGGTATTACATTGGCGTGATTCCAGAGTCTCTGAGCAAGGTGCGCGTTCATCCCGGCAATGTCTCTGGCGATAAAGTTGCCGCCGTGGCCTCATTCGAACGCTATTTGGGTAAAGCCTTCGCCGATGATCCGTCTCTGGATGAAGATTTTCAGCGCCGCGCCTATGCCAGACTTTACAGCAACGTGAGCCACAATCTCCTGGCTGACGGCAGACCTGAGCAAATGCCCTTGGTACGCAAATATAGCCTTAAAGCCATCCAGCATTATCCGCGGCAATGGAGTGCGTATTTAGGGTGGTTAGGATCGTTTTTACCTTCAGGTTTTCGTGATTGGTTGTTGGGGTTGTGGCGTAGATTCAGGTATCGAAATTGAAATGTGCATTGTATCTGCTCTAGATGCGTACCCAAAGGGCATGATATTACACATCCGGTTATTAAAAACAGCCTGCATGTCACTGCCCTGCAAGTGCAACGCACTCCTAAAGTGCACTGTACTTGCTCTTTAGAACTTGAATTTGAGCAACTTCGGGCCAACTTTGCTCCGAACGTGTTGACGATTTTGGCTCTCTGAGCTTTTGTGGCTAAACCCCACAAAAGCTCAGAAGGCCGTTAAATATCCGTGATCATGGTATTGACTTTATAGACGTTCATTATGTTTTTAGTGGTCCTATGATAACCAATTATGATGATAGAAAGATTTATGGTGAAGATCGCTGGATTGGTACAGGGTTTCTGGGCAACATCATTGTTGTGATTGTGTTTACGGAAAGACACAAAGATACTATTCGGATTATCTCCGCACGGAAGGCAAATAAACATGAACGAAAAGAATATGAAAGGGAAATCTCGCACCGATTGGAATAGATTAAATCGTATGACGGATGAAGAAATCAATTATTCTGAGATTCCACCTCTTGATGATGATTTTTTCAAAACGGGAAAACTTCGTGTACCAGAGGCTAAGCCCATGATTTCTATACGAATGGATCCTGTTGTGTTAAAATGGTTTAGATCACAGGGGAAGGGATATCAAACTCGAATCAATGCAGTGCTGCGTATGTATATGGAATCCCAAATCGCGAAATAGCCTCATCCTATACAGTCCACGCTGGCACGCAAAGCGTGGAA
>JAYELX010000553.1:0-6866 GCA_034717875.1 Chloroflexota bacterium
TTGACACCTTTACCCCGAATTATTGAGATGATACCAAATAAAAGTTAGCCGATTGCGAGTTTACCATATCACCATAGAGTAGAGTAACACAAAAATGCGATTGCTGAGACCGGCGCAAAACCATGCTGCTGTGACTGACTCTAGATCAGGCTGCTTGCTGTGACCGGCCTCCTGACCGCGTCACTCAAAATCTTGCTGCTGTGACCGACGCAAAACTTCTCTGCTGTGACCGGTCTCCTGACCGAGTCACCCACTCGCGCGGTCGCACGGTCAGGAGACCGGCTCCAGCGGGGGGGGCGAGTGTGCTGCGCACAAACCAGTTCAGCAAGGGTAACGAAAAAACGCGGAGGCGCAGAGAATGGCAAACTATCAGCCCCGATGATACATTAGGAACGCGGCTCTTTGGAAGCATCGCGTTCCTAATTTTGCGGAAATATGTGGGATATGTGGGATATGTGTGGGAAAATGGGGGATAGGTAGTGCTTTGAAACCACCCAGCAATTCCCGCTTTGTAGCTAGAAGCAGACTTCGGAAGTCTTTGAAAACGCATTTATTGGCGAAATAGGTCACTGGAGACTTCCGAAGTCTTGACATTTCCTCATATCGGGAATTACTGGAAACCACCTTAGTCGATGGGTTGTTTGTCCATGGCATAAATACAGTTTTCATCACCCATGGCAACACACTTTATTTCTTGGATACGAAATTCTCTTTCGGTAGCCCATTTTGATGCAGCTTTTAGCACCCCAATGCCCAGGTGGCAGACAGGCTCTTGAGCCTCTCGTCCCCAGCACATTGGACAACGCTCGATAATCCAGTACCAATAGTTATCGTCATCATCAATGCGCACAACCTGATCGCTTACGGCGTTGAAAAATTTCGAAAAAAATTGAAGCCCAATCTTCGCCCGCATTTTTACGCTACCAACCCTCATGGCTGCACGAGCTGCTTTTTGCACTTTATCGTATTTATACAAACTGTGGTGAAAGGTTTCTTTGCCTCCGCGAGTAGCAAATACACGCGCGCCTCTGGACCCATACATATCATAAAGCCCTTGTTGGATTTCTGCCACGTGGGTAAATGGAAACGCTTTATTGATAGTGTCGGGCGGGTAGTTGTTAATATATTCTTGCAACCCGGTAAGATTTAATAATGCGCTAACGCCATTTTCTCCCAGGATATCTTCTGCGGAGGTAAGTATGCTTCGTCCCCAGATGTTTGGATAAAAATATTGATCAGTCATTGTATCAACATGCCTCCTAACTATTTTTAATTTATATAACGTATCATCTCAATAAAGCGGAGAGAAAGAGTAGGGCAGGTTTCTGCGCTCTGCGTCCCCGAAGGGGATACCTGCCGAGGGCGCGGCGGTTATGAAAAACCGCTCTACTCATCCCCTAAACTGATTTTGAAAGAGCATACCACAAAAATTCATAAATTTGGTCTGGTATCGGTGTTCCAGAAAATAAGTTTACCAGAAACACTCAAATTTCTCCGCCATTTTCTGATTAATTGGGGCAAAGACCATTGTAAACGATCATAGCCAGCTGCCAGGAAAATCCAACGTTCGCCCTCCGAGCGTGGCGCATATTCGCTGGCGTACCTTATGATTATGCACGATAACCAACAATGCTCTCACGTATTCATTCAAAACATGGAGTATAATTGGGCTGATTTTATCTCCTATTGGATTTTTAAAGAGAGGTATAGTAGACATGGCGAACAAACCATTCCTTGTATTTAGCTTGTTGATATTTCTAAGCTTAAGTTTGTCAGCATGTTCCCCCCCCGCTCCGGAAACGGTTGTCGAGACCGTGATCGTCGAAAAGGAAGCCGAAAAGATTATCGAGACCGTAGTGGTTACCGCTGAATCCGAAGAAGAGATACCCGATGAGTGTTGTGACACTTACCGTGTTGGCATCTTCGAAGAGCCAGTCTCTCTGAACTATTGGCATTATCTTGGTCTTGGAGGCTCTATTTGGACCGAGTATGTGATTTCTGATAATGCTGCTCACCTTTTCGAACTTTCTGATCAGCGTTTCAAATTCGTTCCTTCTCTGGCGAAGGACATACCTGACCCGGAAGAGAACGATGACGGCACTTGGAGTATTGTAGTTAATCTGATCGAGGATGCTGCCTGGAGCGATGGAGAACCAATTACTGCCAACGATGTAGTATTTACCCATGAAGTCTGTAGGGGTTTAGGTTTGACTTTGTTTTGGCCAAAGTATTGTTCTTCGAATGGCGCCGATGTGACAGCAGAAATGGTAGATGAATATACTGTGGAGTACATATATCATAACCAAGCTCCTAGTTTGAGCAATTGGCAATTTGGAATTGCATTAGCCCCAATTTTGCCTCAGCATTTTTGGGCTGACGTTGTTGCTGAAGCTTATGGTTCTGTTGAGGATTTAGAAACCCCAACAGTTGATCGTCCTGAAGATTGTCAAAAAACCAATTTGAATGCTGGTGATCAGGATGCTTGTGATACTTGGACGGCCATTGATGATGCCTACGCAAATGCCCGCAGCGTACTATATGAAGCGGATGCTACCGGCCAACCCGTTGCTGGGGGCTATACTACTATCCAATGGGAGAGAGGAGTCGCTATAGAGCGAACACTTAATCAGAAGTATTATTTCAAGGGAACCGAAATTATTGAATATGAAGATGGCACCTGGATGCGCATCTTGCCTGATGGCACCGAACAGCAATTCTACGGTGATGCAGAAGGCGATGTGACTTTGCGTTACGTGCAAGGGCCATATAATCCGGGGATCACGTTTCGTATATATAACTCCCAAGAAGCAGCCTTTTTGGCATTGCTGAATGGTGAAATTGATTATGTGCTGAACCCTCTGCCCCTTTCTCATGATTTGCGCAAGCGTGTTGAGAAAAATGAAAAGATCAAAACTTATAGCAACGCGGACTATGATATGTTTTATCTGGCATTCAATATGAGAGAATACCCAATGTCAGAAAATGAATTTCGGCAGGCGTTTGATATTCTTATTGATAAGAATTTTATAATCAATCAGGTACTGGGGGGTGTGGTTGATCCTTTGTGTTCCACAATGCCGACAAGTAACACTTTTTGGCATAACCCGGAAATCCAAAATCCTTATGTTGACTTAAGCCGCGCCGAGCGTATTGAAATGGCTGTACAAATCCTAAAAGATGCTGATTGGAGTTGGGAATCTGAGCCTTACTGGGACGATACTGTCCAAGGTGTAGTTGCGGGTGCAGGTTTGATGATGCCCAACGGTGAACCCATGCCCGAGTTAACTATACTTGGCCCCGGCCCGGCTTTCGACCCTATCCGAGCCACTTTCAATCAATGGATTTCTGAGTGGGCCCGAGAGTTAGGCATGCCAGTGAAACCTGAAATGACCGGATACAATGCAATTAAGAATTCCGCCCTCGTTAGTTCAGATTACGATATGTATATTTTCGGCTGGGGTTTGGGGAATCCAGGTTATCCTGTTTATTATGAAAGATATTGGCACAGCCGCAGATGCACTTTCGAGACCGGTTGGTATAATTCGCCTTGTTATAAAAATGATGAATATGATATTCTGGTCGATGAATTTATGAATACTAATGATCTTGAGCAAGCGCGCGAGTTGGTTTACAAAATGCAGATCCTTTTAGCAAATCATCTACCTTATATTCCACTCTACTCCCAACAAGTTTATGACTTTGCTCGTGATAATATAGTCTTCCCATATACCGATGCTCTAAATGGCATTGAATACCAAGCGGGATTTCAAACGAGCGCGAAGGTTCTCATAGTCAAATAGATTGTGGGTGGTGGTTATATAGTAAGTGATGAACACGGGTGACTATCACCTCACGCAAATAAATTTATCACTTGCCTTTTTCCCATTATCAGATTGTGGATACATCCTGAATCCAATAGTGTTTGTGTGTTAGCAAATCCCGCTTTGTAGCTAGAAGCAGACTTCGGAAGTCTTTGAAAACGCATTTATTGGCGAAATAGGTCACTGGAGACTTCCGAAGTCTTGACCTTTCCTCATATCGGGAATTACTGTTTGTGTGTAATCACTTAAGCTATCTATGCTCCATCCCTTGTTTGCTTAGCCGTGATACAATAAAGCTAATTATGGATACATACCGTATTTTAATTGTCGATGATCAACGTGAAGTGCGGCGGGTGCTTCGAAGTGCTATCGAGACTTTGGACTCGAATTTCAAGGTGATTGATGTTCCCTCAGGGGAAGAAGCTCTGCTAGAAATTTCGGTTGAAACTTTCGACTTGTTAATTTCCGATGTCCGCCTGCCGGGCATTTCCGGGCTTGAATTATTAGAAAAACTGAGAGGGCGCAACCCTGATATGGGCGTGATCCTTGTGACAGGGGTTATGGACACACAGGTGAGACGCGATGTCGCCGATGCTGGTGCGGATGCCTTTTTCCTGAAACCGATTGAATCCGCTGATTTGTTAGATGCGGTAGAGCGTTGTCTTGGGCTGATTGATGCACCTTCGATTGTTAAAACCCCATTTGTCATCGACAAACCAACAGAAAACGTATCAGAACACCTCGCCAACCTACGAAAAGAATTGAACGCTATATCGGCTGTGTTTCTGGATGAACGCGGGCGCGTTGTGGCTCGCGCTGGAGATTTGCCGGACGCATCTGTGGAAACAGCATTGTTCCCTGCCCTCATGTCGGCCTTCAGCGCTGGTGAGAAAATCGCGCATTTATTACACGTTAGCCCTCCCAGTGATCTTATGTATTTCTCAGGCGTAAAATATGACATCTTCTTGGCGCACGTTGGCGAATCTTACGCATTTCTGGTTGCTCTCAACCCGATTTCTTCCAGTGACCAAGTTGAAGCTTCTGTTCGGATAGTACACGCCGGGATACAGGAACTCCTCGCCATCTTGACCAACATGGGAGTCCCTTTGAAAACAGATGAACAGCCCCCATTTATAGAAGACGATTCATTAGAGGCCGCACCTGAAGAAATGGCCGCGGATGCCCCATTAATCGAGTCGCTTTTCCAGAAATCGGCTTCATCTGACATAAAACAAGAAGAAATAGATGCCTTTTGGGACGCGGCGTCTGTAACTACCGATGGTGATATCACCAACGCCGACGCTCTTTCTTATGAACAAGCACGCCAGTTGGGGTTAGCCCCGGATGAAGGATAGCCATTGTCAGGCTGTGGGGCCTATGTTACAATTTGCCCTGCTTATGAAGGCTAAATCATGTTTTATAGGGGAGTGGTGCAATGGCAGCACAGCAGCCTTTGGAGCTGTTGATCCTGGTTCGATCCCGGGCTCCCCTGTCATCGTTTTGTTATAATGCAATTGCTTGTTGAAAACGAATCGCACTTAGGTTGTCAGTTGAAAAGTTTTAGTTTAGATGAGCCTCGCGTGGAATTATACGTTGCGCGATGCTTGTTTTATTTAAGGGGTAAACGCGAATTAGTGAAATGAACCCATTGGAGTAAAGATGAAAATAACCCCTGTGATTTTAGCAGCCGGGAAGGGAACGCGAATGCATTCGTCGATTCCGAAAGTATTGCATCCCATCCTTGGCAAACCCATGGCCTGGTACGCCATAAAAGCGGCCTATGATGCAACTGGCACGAAACCAGTCGTTGTCGTTGGTTATGAAGCCGATCATGTTCGTGAGGCAATATCTGCCGGCTCAGCGCGTTTTGTGGTGCAAGAGCAGCAATTGGGCACCGGACATGCCGTACAGCAGGCCGCATCTGCATTGCGCGGCAAGGCAGATTACGTCTTGGTGACCTATGCGGATATGCCCTTACTAACAACTGAGACATTGAAAAATCTCGTTGATGTGCAGCGTGCTCATGACGGCCCTGTCAGCATGCTTACCCTGATAGCCGCTGACCCGCGTGGCTTCGGGCGTGTCGTTCGTGATGCTGATGGGCGTGTTCGAGCTGTTGTGGAAGAAGCTCAAGCAACCCCAGAGCAATTAGCGATTCGCGAACTCAATACAGGTGTCTATTGTTTCTCGGCGGATTGGTTGTGGAACGCACTTTCCCAGATCAAACTTTCGCCCAAAGGTGAATATTATCTTACTGATCTGGTGGAAATTGCAGTATCAGAGCGACGCAGCGTCCACGCTATTCAGGTGAAAGACCCATCTGAAATGATTGGAATCAACAATCGAATCCATTTGGCCGATTCGGTCTCTCGAATGCAGCAGCGCATCAATCGAGGCTGGATGCGCTTTGGTGTGACCCTGCAGGCCCCACGATCAACGTTTATCGAAGCGGATGTTTCTATAGGTCGCGATACGGTAATAGGGCCGAACACGCATTTACAAGGAGATACCCAAATTGGCGCAGCTTGTCTCATAGGCCCCAATACAATCATTCGAGATACGCAGATTGGGAATCGATGCCAGGTATTTGCTTCTGTTTTGGAGCAAGCTGTGCTGGAAGATGATGTTGACATTGGCCCTTTTGGGCACTTGCGCAAAGGCGCGCATCTGGCGCAGGGAGTCCATCTGGGAAATTTTGGCGAAGTAAAAAACTCATACCTTGGCCCAGGCACCAAGATGGGGCATTGTTCTTACCTTGGGGATACCACCACTGGCCCGGATGTGAATATTGGTGCCGGCACCATCACCTGCAATTATGATGGCGAGCGCAAATATCCTACAAAAATCGGCGCGAATGCTTTCATCGGTAGTGATACTATGTTGATAGCCCCTCTAAATGTAGGTAAAGATGCTCGTACCGGGGCTGGCTCTGTGGTAACCAAAGATGTCCCTGAAAAGACTGTGGTGGTAGGGATGCCAGCCCGAGCAATCCGCAAAACGGATTGACAATCCGTTTTACAATTAACGAGTCACAGTGATAGATTA
>JAYELX010000554.1:0-6821 GCA_034717875.1 Chloroflexota bacterium
CATCTATTGTCATCTTTTCCATATTTCATAGCTCCCTCGGTAACATTATCTTTTGAGAGAACTATATCTCATTAGTAACATTTTAGATGAGTGAACGCGAGTTATTGACATGGAAATTATGTTATGCTATAGTGTTATGGAACCGCTTCCATAGGATATAAAAAAGAGTTACATGATTCAGGAGCTTTATGACCGTTACCATTCGAGACGTCGCGCGGGAGGCTCAAGTAGGGGTGGGAACTGTTTCCCGAGTTCTCAACGATAGTCCTGCGGTCAGTAACCATACTCGCCAAAAGGTAAAAAGGACAATCGCAAATTTGGATTACGCTCCTAATCCAAATGCGAGACGCCTATCCTTAGGAAAAACCTGGCAAGTTGCCGTGGTGTTGCCCAATTTGACATTCCCATCTTATGTAGAACGCCTGCGAGGGGTACAGCATGCTTTGGTAGATAGTGAATACGATTTGGTTTTATACGGTATCAGCAATCCTGCACAACAAGACAAGTACTTTGCGAAACTATCGACAAAATCCCAAGTGGATGGTTTGTTAATCATCTCTCTTCCACCCAACGAGCAACAAGTTGACCGCTTTTTAGAAAGTGGGGTTCCGGCGGTTTTAGTGGACGCCAGCCATGAAAAAATATGCCACGTCGTTGTGGATGATATTGCGGGTGGAAAGCTTGCCACCCAACATTTAATCAAACTGGGGCATTGCAAGATCGCTTTTCTCAGCGACTACCTGGACACTCCCTTTCAGCACTCAGCCGAAGACCGTTATATCGGATATCGACAATCGCTTGAGGACGCTGACATCCCTTATCAAGAAAATTATAAACTAACAGGTGAACGCGGGCGTCGAAATGCTCTCCTATTGGCAAAGACATTACTGACCTCAGACACACCTCCAACAGCGATTTTCGCGGCCAGTGATACACAAGCTATTGGCGTACTAGATGCGGCAAAGGGACTCAATATCCAGGTTCCCGATGAACTGTCAGTAATCGGGTACGATGACATTCGAGACTCCGAATACATGAACTTGACAACCATTTCCCAGCCTCTCTTTGACTCGGGTGTCACTGCTACAAATTTATTACTCAAGACCATTGCTTCAAAACAAAAAGAAGCCTTTAGACATCTCTTGCCAATCAAGTTAATAGAACGAAAGACTACCGCTTCCCCAAAGCATTGATTCTCCAAATATTACTCATGAAACTAGCCAAGCAATCTTTTGATTTTCTGTCACTTGGAGAAGCTGTCGTGGACTCAATCTCAGCAGATGTTTTTTCTCATTAGAGGTATCATCTCAATATTTCGGGGCAGCTCGAGCCGGTCTTCGCGAAGCATACTCTTGCTCGCTTCGCTCGCTTTGCGTGCACAGCATGCGCACATACGTGTTGCGTACCTTCGGTACACCAAGTGGGTGCACGCCCCATGGGCGACACCGTGCAACCGTGTGGCCCGCCTTCGGCGGGAGTGCCTGACCGTGCTCGTCGGTGACTCGGTCACGCCATGGGCGTGCAAAGCAAGACCGGTCACAGCTAAATTGCCCCTATATTTTGGGAAGGTAACATTAGAGGACGCAAAGGAATTTAATCACCCTTCCTAAGCTTAGAAAACCTACAGAAAATAGCGCAAACAGCCGGTATTTCAAATCCCGTTTAAACAAGATGTCATAATGAAAACGTAGTTTTTTATAAGGAGGTGATGTCTGGAAAATAACTGAAACCTATCCACCCTTACCAAGTTGATGTTCCGTTAAATTTAGTATATCCCGTAAAATTTAGTATATTAAGGAGTAAGAAGAATGAAAACGAAACGTGTTTTATTTACAATTTTCGCTCTTTTGTTAGCTAGTTCTTTACTCTTTGTGGCCTGCAAACCCAAGCCAACAGAAGAAGTGGAAGAACCAGTTGCTGAAGAAGCCGAAGAAGTAGAGGAAGTAGAGGAAGAAGCTGAGGCAATAACCGAAGTCGAAACGCCCGAAATTGATTGTATGGGTGCAGCGGAGGGTGATGAAGTCGCATTACTCTACCAATGGTCAGGTCTCGAAGAGGAAAACCTCAACAATATCCTTGCTCCCGTGGTAGATGCCTGTGGCATTGTCCTCAATCCTGAATCAACCCGCGACCAGGCTCTTCTGGATACGCGCGTTCAGGCGGGCACCCCCCCAGACATTGCCTTCTGGAACGTAACCCAACTCGAACAGTATCAAGACACCCTGGTTCCCCTTGACACTCTAGGCGTCAATGCCGAAAACTATGCTGATTACTGGCAGAATATCGGCACCGTCAACGACCAATGGCTTGGTTTGCCCGTCAAAGCAGACATCAAGACCATCATCTGGTACAGCCCGGTCAACTTCGAAGCCTTCGGATATGAAGTACCCACCAACTGGGATGAACTGGATGCGCTTGTGGAACAGATGGTCGCAGATGGTAATGTCCCCTGGTCGATGGGTATGGAATCTGGTGACGCAACTGGATGGACAGGCTCGGACTTCATTCAGGATATTATGCTCGTCAAGCAGGGTCCAGATTACGTCAACGGCCTACTTGATGGCAGCATCCCCTACGATGACGCTGGTGTCGTAGAAGCTTATGAAATCTACGGCAAATGGGCAAAGGATCCCGTCTACACTGTCGGTGGTGCACAAGGTACTGTCTCCACCGCCTTCCTAGATGCCATCTACAAACCCTTCTCTGACCCACCCGAAGCTATGATGGTTAAACAATCTGGCTTCGCCGGTGGTGCCGTCGCCGAGCAGTACCCGGACCTAGAATACGGCAGCGACTATGACTTCTTTGGTGTCCCCGGGGCACAGGGCGTGCAAGGTGGTTCGGACTGGATGATGATGTTCAGTGATGAACCTGCCGTCAAGGCCATTATTGCTTACTTGAGCAGTGACATGGGCGGCCAGAAATGGGCTGAAGTTGGCTTTGACCTCACTCCTAACAGTGCAGGTGCTGAAGCTTACACAGACTCCGCATTGCTGAAGAAGGCCGCCGTCCTTGCTAATGCAACTGGCTTTACCCCGGACATTGGGGATACCATTCCAAGCGGCTTTGGTAGCGCCGAGTGGAAAGCCATTGTGGACTTTGTCAACGGCACTGATCTGGCTGAAGTACTCGCGGAAGCTGCTGCTGTCCAAGCCGAAGCTTTTACCGGCAAACCTGCCGAAGAAGCTGAGGCCGAAATTGATTGTATGGGTGCAGCGGAGGGTGATGAAGTCGCATTACTCTACCAATGGTCAGGTCTCGAAGAGGAAAACCTCAACAATATCCTTGCTCCCGTGGTAGATGCCTGTGGCATTGTACTCAACCCTGAATCAACCCGCGACCAGGCACTTCTGGATACGCGCGTTCAGGCGGGCACCCCCCCAGACATTGCCTTCTGGAACGTAACCCAACTTGAACAGTATCAGGACACCCTGGTTTCCCTTGACACTCTAGGCGTCAATGCCGAAAACTATGCTGATTACTGGCAGAATATCGGCACCGTCAACGACCAATGGCTTGGTTTGCCCGTCAAAGCAGACATCAAGACCATCATCTGGTACAGCCCGGTCAACTTCGAAGCCTTCGGATATGAAGTACCCACCAACTGGGATGAACTGGATGCGCTTGTGGAACAGATGGTCGCAGATGGTAATGTCCCCTGGTCGATGGGTATGGAATCTGGTGACGCAACTGGATGGACAGGCTCGGACTTCATTCAGGATATTATGCTCGTCAAGCAGGGTCCAGATTACGTCAACGGCCTACTTGATGGCAGCATCCCCTACGATGACGCTGGTGTCGTAGAAGCTTATGAAATCTACGGCAAATGGGCAAAGGATCCCGTCTACACTGTCGGTGGTGCACAAGGTACTGTCTCCACCGCCTTCCTAGATGCCATCTACAAACCCTTCTCTGACCCACCCGAAGCTATGATGGTTAAACAATCTGGCTTCGCCGGTGGTGCCGTCGCCGAGCAGTACCCGGACCTAGAATACGGCAGCGACTATGACTTCTTTGGTGTCCCCGGGGCACAGGGCGTGCAAGGTGGTTCGGACTGGATGATGATGTTCAGTGATGAACCTGCCGTCAAGGCCATTATTGCTTACTTGAGCAGTGACATGGGCGGCCAGAAATGGGCTGAAGTTGGCTTTGACCTCACTCCTAACAGTGCAGGTGCTGAAGCTTACACAGACTCCGCATTGCTGAAGAAGGCCGCCGTCCTTGCTAATGCAACTGGCTTTACCCCGGACATTGGGGATACCATTCCAAGCGGCTTTGGTAGCGCCGAGTGGAAAGCCATTGTGGACTTTGTCAACGGCACCGACCTGGCTGAAGCACTCGCGGAAGCTGCTGCTGTCCAAGCCGAAGCTTTTGGCCAATAAATATAAAATAAATAAGCAAGAAACCCCAGGGACGCCTTTTTAGGCGTCCCTGGTACTAATCAGGCAAAGGAGGTTCTAATTGTCTCAACAAGTTCCACAAATTATGAAACAAGGGAAAATTGCTCCTTGGTTATACCTTGCTCCTGCCCTAATCGTTATGACATTTTTCATCATTTACCCAATGTTCAATACGATCTCTTTAAGTTTAAAAACAAAAGACGCTAGTGAATCCGCTGCGACTCTATGCGTAGAAGATGAACCCTGCTGGGGAATTTTCGAAAACTATCGCTATGCGCTGACCGCAGAACTCAAGTTGGATACCATCAATAAAGCCTGGAAATCTTTTTGGCTCTCATCGTATGGTAACAACATCAAATGGGTTATTCTGATGGTCACAGGAACTGTTGGACTTGGCTTAGGTATAGCTGTTCTTGTCGATAGGGTGAAATACGAGGTAATAGCCAAAGCGATTATATTCATGCCTATGGCAATATCATTTGTAGGTGCCGGTATTATTTGGAAATTTGTGTACGCATACGGAACAAAACAAGTTCAAATTGGTCTTCTGAATGCCATTCTCTCTTCTTTTGGAAAAGAACCCGTTGCCTGGTTGTCCAGGCCAACTATCAACACATTTGCCTTGATCATAGTTGGTGTTTGGATTTGGACCGGCTTTTGCATGACGATTCTCTCCGCAGCTCTTAAAGGAGTACCCAATGAGCTTCTCGAAGCTGCACGCGTTGATGGAGCTAGTGAATGGAGAGTATTCTGGCAAATCACAGTGCCAATAATCATGCCAACCATTATTGTAGTCATCACAACAATGGTAATTAATGTGCTGAAATTGTTTGATCTCGTATATGTGATGACAGGAGGTAATTCCGGTAGTGATGTTATCGCCAATCGCATGTATACAGAAATGTACGTGAATTACAACACCGGGCGAGGGACAGCTATTGCCGTTGTGCTCGTTATCTTAGTGATTCCATTTATCATAATCAATATTCGTCGCTTCCTTGAACAGGAGGCCATTCGATGAACAAAGCTCGCATAAATAGATTTTTTAAAAAATTACCTACTCACTTCATCATTATCGGTATTTGCTTACTATGGTTGATACCGACCATCGGCCTTCTTGTCACTTCGTTACGCCCCTTCCAAGCTGTTAATGATTCCGGTTGGTGGACAGTGCTTTCCTCCCCTCGAGGTTCGAAAGAATACAACCAGTATTGTGCTTCGTGTCACGGTTCTGGAGGTTCTAGCATTGCTGAGGCAGACTTAACTGATCCAACGCTAGTAGAAAAATATCCCCGCTCATTACAAGTACTAGCAATGTTGCGCAAAAAAATTGATGGAGTGCCCCATATCCAAGAAGATCAATTCCCTGAAGCACAAGCTGCTGCCGATATCGCAGTTTACCTCAGGCGAATATCTGGCATTGATGCTCCTCCACGATTCACCGCTAACAACTACATAGATGCGTTAATGGGATACCGTGGAAACCGAACATATTTAGAAGACTGTGCTAATGAACAGCATACGCTCGATCTAAATTGCAATATCACGGACATCATGAATCCCCGCAGCATGGGACGAGCATTCGTAAATAGTCTGTTTGTAACTCTGCCTGCTACTATCCTGCCGTTATTGTTTGCGGCTTTTGCAGGCTACGCATTTTCTTGGTTACATTTCAAAGGACGCCAATGGCTTTTTGTTGTTCTAGTGGCTCTACAGGTTATTCCTCTTCAAATGACTCTCGTTCCAATTTCCAAGATTTATGCACAGATGGGCTTAAATGGAACATTTTTGGGTGTTTGGCTCTTCCATACGGGCTTTGGTATGCCTTACGCAATATACTTGATGCGCAACTTCTTAGGATCACTGCCGCGAGATCTCTTTGAATCGGCTTACTTAGATGGAGCATCTCATTGGACAGCTTTTTATCGTCTTGCTCTTCCTCTTGCAGTACCTGCGATTGCTTCATTAGCCATTTTTCAATTCTTATGGGTATGGAACGACCTGTTGGTAGCCTTGGTCTTCTTGGGTGGCACAACTCCTGTGCTTACTTACCAGATTGGCAACATGGTGACATCCTTGGGTTCGGGTTGGCAATTATTGACATCCGCAGCGTTTATTTCAATGATCTTGCCGATCCTAGTGTTCTTTGCCTTCCAACGCTTCTTCGTACGAGGTTTACTCACAGGATCTGTAAAGGGCTAACCTTATTACGCACAGCGAGAACGATAAGCTGCTCACACCTTCAATTGGCGCCAGCAATTCCCGGTACGAAGATACGTTTCGGAAAATAATGCCACTTAGGAATGAGAATTAAATAACTTGCGCATAAAACCCGACAGGTTTCCACAATCGTCTTTGAAAAAGCGCATCTGGGCTACCTGAGACCGCTTTTGGATGAGATTCTACTAAAAACCTGTCGGG
>JAYELX010000555.1:0-6816 GCA_034717875.1 Chloroflexota bacterium
AGTCGCTTTTTGCGGCCCGCAGCAAATAAACTGGCGCCGATTGGGGGTTGTGCGCGGCCAAAAGCAGGCCAAGCACATAATAGACGCTATTTTCTGATGAGCGACTATTGATAACGGGCAAGCGACCGCGGATAATTATCTCTTGCAGATTCAAGAGATTTTCCAGTGAGACGATGGCCTTAGCGTAGTTGTCGCGGGCAAGGTAGGTCTCGGTCAGGCGGTTGAGAATTTCCGCGCTTGGGAGGTGGGACGCGTTGATGGCCTCCCAGGTTTGGGTGGCGGCATTCAACTCACCGCTTTGATGGTAGGCATCTCCCAACGCCAGATAACCATCGGGGGTAAGATTGCCATTGGCGGCGGCAGTTTCGAAGTATTCGATGGCATCTTCGGGAGAATCCCCTGCCATAGCGTGATGCCCGGCACTTTCCCACAGGTCATCGCGCCGGGGCAGCTGCTCGGCCAGGTGGGCCAGTTCGGTGGCGGCGCGCTGGGGGCAATCAAAACGTTGGGCAACGCGCACCCTCTCGAACCCGGTTCGAATCTCATGCGGGCGCGGGGCAATCCCCATCAGGGCGATTATCGCCGCGCTGCCTATCAGCTTCCAAATCATGCCAGATTCCCAAAAAATTTTCATTGTGTTCAAATGTGTGAAAAAGCAAAGTAGTGGAAAAAGTAAGTGATGGCGAAAGGTGACAGTCAATTACTGCGGATATTTTGCTGGAAAAGTGTGTTTGCTAAGTGACTGTCACCTGTGTAATCAAAAGCAACTCTGATTGATTATTTAAAGCACACCGCTTTACAAACGAATTGTATTATAATTGGCTCACTTTCGGAACCAATTCCTATAAATTCGTCCAGGAGATTTTAATGAATTTCGACTTATCAGAAGAACATCGCATGGTGCAAAAAATGGTGCGTGATTTCGCCAACAGGGAAGTCGCCCCAAGTATCAAAGAATATGATCGCAAACAAGAGATGGCCCCGTTTGTGCTGCCGCGTATGGCCGAACTGGGGATTCTGGGCATTTGCATACCGGTGAAGTACGGCGGGCAGGGTATGGATTATGTATCCCTGGGCCTGGCTTGCGAAGAGTTAGAAGCCGTGGACACAACCCTGCGCGTGGTCATGTCGGTGCACACCGGTTTGTGCAGCCTGACCCTGCTGCAATGGGGAAGCGAGGAGCAAAAGCAAAAATTCCTGATACCGCTGGCGCGGGGAGAGAAAATTGGTGCGGGAGCATTTACCGAACCGGGGGCCGGGTCTGATTTTGCCAATATCCGCACCACGGGCAAACGCGACGGGGATAATTTTATCTTGAATGGCGAAAAAATGTGGATTTCGCTGGCAACCAAAGCCAATTACGCCATTGTAACAGTGCGAACAATTCCCAACACCGAGAAGGCTTATCAAGGCTTAACCAATTTTATCGTAGATTTAGATAGCCCCGGCGTGACAACGGGCGATATTCACGGGAAACTGGGCGTGCGGGCCGGTTCCACAGGTTGGATCAACTTTCAGGATGTGCGCGTGCCCGCTGCAAATATGATCGGCGAAGAGGGAGAGGGTTTCAAAGTTACGATGTCGTCTTTCGATAATGGCCGCTACACTGTCGCAGCCGGAGCTGTTGGTATAATTCGAGCCTCGCTGGAAGCCAGTGTAAATTATGCCAACGAACGCAGGAGTTTTGGTGTACCCATCGCCAAGCACCAAATGATTCAATCTAAGCTTGCCCGCATGGCCTTAGATTATGACGCCGCCCGGTTGTTATATTTGCAAGCTGGGTGGAAGAAAAACAAAGGTGAACGCAACACGCGCGAAACATCGGCGGCCAAATGGTACGCTACAGAGAAATCGTTCGAGGCCGCTAACGAGGCTATTCAAATTCACGGTGCTTATGGTTTTAGCGACGAATACGATGTCGAACGCTACATGCGCAACGCCCGCGGGGCAGTAATTTACGAAGGCAGCAACGAAATCCAACAGTTGATCCAGGCAAGCTACGCCCTGGGCGCTCGCCGAGACAAACCCCTGCGCCGCGAATTGCCTGCTTACGACGAGGCGGATTGGCAAGATTAACCATGATAACCAAGTGTACTGACTGGCCTATCTTTGTAGATGATCGCGGAGGACGCAGAATATACCTGACACAGGAACGATGGGAACACGCCCTCAACCACCCTGGAATGCATGAGAGTCTACTTGACGATGTGCTAGAAACGTTGCACAAAGGCGAACGAAAGCAGGATGCTTACGCCCCGGCTAAGTTCAAGTATAATTATAGTATTCAAGATTTGCCGATGTCTTATACACATATCGTGGTCGTCGTAAAATTTGGTTGGCAAGGTGTTCCTGCCGAGGCGAATAATTTTGTATTGACAGCTTATTTGATCGAGAAATGGTGATACGATGAAAGCTATCCACTATGATGCTGAAGGTGATATTTTATCTGTAACGTTTGCCGAAACCCAAGAACAGAGACATACAGGACTTGAACTATCAGACAACATCGTTCTCTACTACAATCCGGAAACTGAAAAGCCGCTCAAGTTGGTATTGTTGAGTTATAGCGCATTGCTGCAGACCAGCGCAGAGACCCCGATTTTGCTTGATGGACTTGCCCGAGCACCTGTTAATGTACAAGCGACCGTAATTGCTTTGCTTCAACGTACACCGCTTACAGTATTTATGCAAACAGTCGAATCGCACGGCCAAACCCCGCTAACCAGTCAATTGTATAATATTTTTACACCGAACGCTGTGCAAACAATCGCTGCGTGAGATGAAGGATAGGAATCAGGTCAACCATTCACTAACCAAGTAACCAAGTTACCAAAAAGGAGGCAATTTTGAAAATCGCAGTATGTGTCAAACAAGTGCCCGATACCGCTGCACAAATAGTGGTGGAAGACGGGCAAGTCTCCTGGGGTGATGCACCATTGATCATCAACCCCTGGGATGAATACGCCGTGGAAGCTGCCTTGCAACAGGCAAAAGCCCAGGGCGGAAGCGTCAGCGTCATCAGCATGGGCAAAGAGGGCGAAACAGAAGGCATGAAACACGCTTTGGCGATGGGATGTAATCAAGCATTTTTTGTTGCCGACCCAGCCCTGGAAGGGATAGACAACGTCGCCGCGGCGCGTGTATTAGCAGCCGCTATCGAAAAAGTGGGCGACGTAGACCTGGTCTTCTTTGGCAAGCAAGCAGTAGACAGCGACTCCGGCATGATGGCAGGCCAGGTAGCTCGTGTGCTGGGCTGGCCTGCATTAACACTGACATCATCAATCACAGAACTTGGTGACGAAACCATTACAGTAGAACGCTCTATCGAAGAAGGGCTGCAAGTGGTCGAAAGCCCCCTGCCGGCCGTAGTCAGCGTGACCAAAGATTACGGCGAACCTCGCTATCCTTCCTTCATGGGCATTCGCAAAGCGGCGCGGGCAAAATATCCCATCTGGGGGCTGGGCGATCTACAATTGGACAAACTCACTTCGGTGATGTCCTGGCCCGAGATAGTGCAACCGCCCGAACGTGAAATCTTGACCGAAATCGTGGAAGGTGGAAGCCCGCAAGAAATCGCCGAAACATTGGCCGACAAAATCATGGCAGAGAAGGTGATCTAATGACAAACAAAATTTGGGTATTTATCGATCAATTCGAAGGCAACGCCTTACAACCTTCATGGGAAGGAATTGGGGCCGCTTTGACCCTGGCTGAAGAATTAGGCGGCGGAGTCACTGCTCTCGTTTTTGGGCAAGATGTGGAAAATGTAGCCCAAGAAGCTTTCCATTATGGTGCAAATGAAGTTCTGCTGGCAGATGATGCCACTCTGGCAGATTATCGCTCAGCCCCGTACACGCAGCAACTGACTCAGTTGGTAGAGGCTTCCGCTCCCGATGTGATTCTATTCCCCACCACCACCCGCGGCCGTGAGCTGGCCGGGATGGCCGCCGTAGACTTGGAAACCGGCGTTTTAGTAGATGTGACCGATCTGGAAGTAAAGGATGGCGTAATTACAGCCACACGCCCGATTTACGCCGGGAAGCTGCTGACCAAAGTTCAATGCAGCGCAACACCGCAAATCATCACCCTGCGCGGCAGAGTCTTCGCCAAGCCCGAGCCCGACGAATCTCGCTCCGGCACCCTGACGAAAGTCGAGCCTGCTATGTCCGAGGACGCTATTGTTACGGACGTAGTTGACTACGCCACGTCCGAAGGCGGTGTCAGTCTGACAGATGCGGCAGTCATCGTCTCCGGTGGGCGCGGCGTTTCCAACAACCCCGCTTTGAATCCCCCCGCCGATCTCGATGAAGAAGAACAAGAAATCTGGAAAGCGCAGCAAGGCTTCGAGTTAGTTGGCGAGTTGGCCCAAGTCTTAGGGGCTGCTGTTGGGGCCAGCCGTGCTGCTGTGGATGCAAACTACATTTCCTACGATCACCAAGTAGGGCAGACGGGCAAAATAGTTTCCCCCGATATGTACGTAGCCTGCGGCATCTCTGGAGCCATCCAGCACCTGGCCGGGATGCGCGCCAGCAAAGTCATCGTCGCCATCAACAAAGACCCCGACGCGCCCATCTTCAAGCTGGCCCGCTTTGGCGTGGTCGGAAACATGCACGCGATTCTGCCTCCGCTGACCGAGGCATTGCGTCAGCGGTTGGAGGGGTAAGGTCGCTTTTGCTTGTGAGCGAAAGTGTTGTTTAACATCAAAAGTGCCAGACACAGTAAAAGTGTCTGGCACTTCTGGTTAGTTTTGAAAAATCCGCCTAAATCCGCTATATTCGCGGCGTCCGCGTTCCATTACTTTTCAACATTTAGTCGCCCACCTACAACGCGCCCGCTCGACTGCTGCGACCGGCGTGCAAAGTAAGTTTGACTTTTAATCTCGCAGCTCCGCCACGGTGACGCCGTCGCCGCCTTCAGCGCGTTTTCCAGCCTGGAAAGATTTGATTTGAGGATGTTCGTTAAAAGCTTCACGCACCACCCGGCGCAGTTTCCCGGTCCCTTTGCCGTGAATGATGCGCACCCACGGCAAGCGCGCCAGATATGCCTTATCCAAATAATGTTCTAGCGATGATAGGGCTTCATCAGACCGTTGCCCGCGCAGATCAAGTTCGACACCGGGAGATGGATGTTTAGCTTCGACCAAAGATCGCGGCGATTTGACGTCAGTCGCGGCTTGTTCATTGTCGACGGGTGCTTCTTCCCCACGGCCACTCAACACCAATTCCGACAAACGTGCCCGCACCCGCAATATGCCAACCTGCACTTCGGCTTCATCTTCACCGAGAGTAAGCACGACCCCAGCTTGTCCCAGACTGCGCACATGCACCTTCGACCCGAGTTGGATCGGCCCTTGCAGCGGAGTAATTATTGATTCGGGAATATGGCGTTCAACCGGGGCTTCGACCTCCACAGCCAGCTCTTCGACTTTCTCTTCGGCCTGCTGGATGATGTCCAACGGCTGTCGGGCCTGACGGAGATTTTTCTGCAATTCCTGGATTTGATCACGGACGGCGGCGACATCCGCTTCGGCTTCTAGGCGTGCTTCTTCCAGCACACTGCGGCGTTCATCTTCGATATGATCCAACCGCTCCGCCAGTTCGAGACGGATCTGGGTGGCGTCTTGCTTGGTTTCATCTGCACGTTGGCGGGCTTTGCGCGCCCTGTCTCGCTGACGATAGATTTCGTCGAGCAAATCATCAGCTTTCAAATCGGTGGGGTCAATTTCCTGGCGGGCTGTAGCGATAATCTCATCGGGCAGGCCCAGCCGCTCGGCAATGGCCAATGCGTTAGAGCGTCCCGGCAGGCCGATGGTCAAGTGGTAGGTTGGCCGCAGCGTCTCCAGGTCGAATTCTACGCTGGCATTAACCACACCTTCCATGGAGTGTGCAAAGGCTTTCAGCTCGGGATGGTGGGTTGTCACCAGGGTTGTAATCCCCCGCTCCATCAGGTGAACCAACAATGAGCGCGCCAGGGCTGCTCCCTCTTGGGGATCGGTACCAGCTCCCAATTCATCCAAAATCACCAACGAAAATTCATCCGCCTGCTCCAAAATGCTAATGATATTGGTGATATGTCCCGAAAATGTAGATAGGGATTGCTCGATGGATTGCTCATCCCCAATATCAGCGAAGATTTTTTTGAAAAGACTGATTTCCGATTTTGGGTGTGCGGGGATGTGCAGGCCCGATTGTGCCATCAGCGCCAGCAGTCCGACGGTTTTCAGGATGACGGTCTTGCCGCCGGTATTGGGGCCGGTGATGACCAGGGCGCGATTTTTGGGGAATAACTCCACGTCGATGGGTACAACTTCATCAACTCCCGGCAGGGTAATCTTGGCCGCATCAAGCAGGGGATGCCGGGCATCGAAGAGACGAATCCGCCCTTGAAGTGGGTGCTTGCTTTCATCTTTATCTAATGCCCGGATGGGGTTGAGTTTAGGTTCGGACGCGTCTAAAATTTCCGCATATCTTGCGCGGGCAAAGGCTAAATCGATATTGGCTAAAGCCTCCAGCATCTCACGCAATGCCAATTCGTGCTCGCCAACTTGGGCCGTCAGCTCCAATAAAACACGCCGTTCCTCGTCGCGTTCTGACAATTGAAGCTGGCGATATTTATTATTCTTCGGCACTATTTTTAGCGGTTCGATATAGAGCGTGGCGCCTGAGGCAGATTGATCGTGCACAATGCCATCGACTTGATTTTTTGAATCGGCACGCACGGGAATAACATAACGTCCATCGCGCTGGGTAATGATTGGCTCTTGCAAGTAGCGGCTTAGTTCCTTGCTGTGAAGCATGCCTTCCAATTGCGAGAGCA
>JAYELX010000556.1:0-2181 GCA_034717875.1 Chloroflexota bacterium
GATCGAACTATGCACCGACAACGCCGCCATGATCGCCGGAGCAGGGGCCTACCGCTTCTCCACCGGTCAGCGCGACGGGCTGGACATGGACGCAGCACCAACCTGGCCGCTTTCTGAGTTGACGGGTCAGCGGATGGGCAGATTAGGGCAGCAGGGCAGCTAGGGCAGCAGGGCAGGCAGCAGGCAGCAGGCAGCAGGCAGCAGCAGCCACCGAATGAATTCGGCGGCTGGTACGGGAAACGTGTTCAAACACGTTTATAAATGCTGCAACTGGTCTTCCAATTGCTGTGACCGGTCTTCGCGAAGCATACTCCTGGAGTGCCTGACCGAGTCACCTACACACGGCCAGGCACTACGAAAGTATGCTACGCGAAAACCGGCTTGAGCGGAGGCATTTATCCGCTAATCCGCTATAATTCCGCTGACAAGTTAGTATATCTCTGCGTCTCCGCGCCCCTGCGTCTCCGCGTTAAATGCTTGCCCCACGCTGACGCCCACAGAGCAGACGGAACGAGATAGTTAGTTTTTCTCTGCGTCTCTGCATCTCCGCGTCTCTGCGTTGTGCTTTTGATTTACTCTTGCTGCCGCATAAACGGCGGTTAGGAAAACCGCCCTACGATTTCTCGTTCCCCTGTTTTTCTCCGCGTCTCTGCACCCCTGCGTCTCCGCGTTAAAAACCTCTGTGCGCCACCAAACCAAACATGCCATTGACGAATATGAGCAACCCTATTAGAATGTTTACCACTATATTATGTCGTCGCCAGCACTGCGGTGACGGCGTTTTTTTGCGGAGGTACCTATGTCCGAAAACATGTCCGAAGAAAAGAAACTACCCAAAAACCCCACCCCAGCTGACACGCAAGATATTAGCGCCGAAGTTGTGAATTTATCTGAAGTCCCTGTCAAGACAATCGAGGCCAATCTGGTGCGTTTACAGCAAAGTGGAGCGGAGACAGTCAACGCCACCGAAGTTGAGATCAATCAAGGCGGCGCAGCCCAAATCAATGCCCAAAATGTTTCCATTACCCAGGGCGGGGCGGGCGCTGCCAAAGCGGAAACTGTCAGCGTGACCCAGGGCGGCGTAGGCGTAATTCGCGCTGAAACTACCACCGTTGTCGACGGCAGTATCGGCGTAGCCTTTGCCGACACAATTGCGATAAAAGACGCTCAAGCTGGCGTAATCGTCTCCCGCGAAGTCGGTGGCGAAAATATCCGCACTGGGGTTCTACTGGCCGGTCAGGTAAACGGCAGCGTGGAAACGGTTCTGGATACACCCCGCGCCATGCTGGCCGGATTGACCGCAGGAGCCGCTATCGGTCTGATTCTTTGGATCGGGCAATTGATCAGCGGCCGCAAAGAATAATTCTAACCATTCACTTAGTTGGAGGAGCGAGGGTAACCCATAAACACGGGTGAGAGGCGCTCTGAGGAAGGATTTTATGACTAAAGATTTCGTTTTGGAAGCATCGGTACGAGATATAATTGGCAAGAAAGTAAAACTCTTGCGCCGCGAAGGCAAACTCCCCGCTGTTATTTACGGGTATGATGTTGCCCCTACCCCCATTGTCCTGGACACACTTGAAACCGAACAAGTGTTGAAAGAAGGCAGCACGTCCACCCTGGTGACGTTGAATGTGGACGGCAACGATTATATTGTTTTGGTACGTGATCAACAAAAAAGCATAATTAATCGCGATCTACTTCACGTCGATTTTCAAGCCATCAATCTTGAAGAAAAGGTGCGCGCCCAAGTCGATATAGTCCTCAGCAGCCAAGATGCCCCTGCCGTCGAAGAGCATGGCGCATTGCTGGTGACCGGTCTGGACACGCTCGAGATCGAGTGCATGCCCCAAGAACTGCCGGAAGAAATCGTGGTCGACGTTTCTGTATTGGAAAATATTGGTGACACGGTTATCGTCAGAGACCTTGATTTGCCTGAAAATATCACCCTGCTTGACGACCCAACCACAATGCTCGTTGTGGCAACTCCTCCGTCCGAAATCATTGTCGAAGAGGAAGAAGAGGAAGAAGAACTCCTCGATCTGGAACTTGGTTTGGAAGAGCCAGAAGTCATCGAGAAGGGCAAGACCGAAGAAGAAGTCGAAGAAGTCGATTAATCTTGCCAAAAACATCCCGTCAGGAACATCTGGCGGGATGTTTTATTTTTATGAGGTTAGCTTT
>JAYELX010000556.1:2281-6795 GCA_034717875.1 Chloroflexota bacterium
ATGAGGTTAGCTTTGAACAAAAACCTTATCTGGATGCTCATTCTACTTTGTGGGCTGATTCTGCTAATCCCAGCATGTAGTGCTTCCCCCGATGAAATCGATCAAACCCCAACGTCCCAACCGGATGGGAATCTGCCCCCGGAGGTGCCACAACCACAACCCACCGAAATTCGTCAATGGGCAATCGAGGCCGAGGCCAGCTCATCCTTTGCCGACCCCGAATGGGCCCCCGAACAAGCTGCCGGAAAGCCGAACACACTCCGGTGCGGTGACCTTCAAACCGCCTGGGCAGCAGCAGTCCCAGATACTTTGGAGTGGCTGGAACTTAAGTATTCCACCGATGTATACGTCACCGCAGTGAACATCACTCAAACCTTCAACCCGAACCAAATCTCCAAAGTCGAATTGATTGATTCTTTTGGGAACTCGCTCATCATCTACGAGCAGCCGCCGGTTCCGGTTGATCAGCCTTGCCCCTACACCCTCTCGATCCCGGTGGAAAAAACCCGCTCCCGCTACAATACCGTGCGGGTTACGGTGGACCAATCTGCGCTCGGTTTGGGCTGGAACGAGATTGACGCCGTAGAGTTAGTTGGGGAGCGTAAGTAGCCAATCTCAGGTATCGATGCCCACCCCGCTCAATCTGGCACCAATGGGTGTGCACCGCAAGGACCATCGCTATCCCACATCCGCTTTTACAGATAGTGAAGGTCTCCCGACCGAACGCCTACCCGATGCCCACCCCGCTCGGTCGGAGACCATCGCTATCCCACATCCGCTTTTGCAGATAGTGAAGGTCTTCGCGAAGCATAGCCCTGGGCTGCCCGACCGAACGTCAAGACCATTGTTATCAACTTCTAAAATACGAAGCATTGAAATGATACATTTTTAGGACATAAACCATGAATCCATTATTAAAACTACTTGAATCCGGAAAGCCAATTCTGCTCGATGGGGCTATGGGCACGATGCTCATGGACGCTGGTCTGGAACAAGGCGATCCCCCCGAGAAGTGGAACGTGCTCCACCCCGAACGCGTCCGCAAGGTGCATCGCGGCTATATTCAGGCTGGCTCACAAGTCGTTTTGACGAACTCCTTTGGCGGCACCCATTTCCGATTGGGGATGCACAATCTCCAGGATCGGGTTGGGGAACTGAACAAAGCTTCCGCTGAAATTGCCCGCACCGAGGCTGATGCTGTTGCTCACAGCGTTGTTGTGGCCGGGTCTATGGGTCCAACGGGTCAATTATTCGAACCAATGGGCAGTCTAACATTCGAAAAAGCCAAAGATGCTTTCGCACAGCAAGCCAAAGCCCTGGCCGCGGGCGGTGTGGATGTGTTTTGGATCGAGACGATGAGCGACATCGACGAGGTCAAAGCTGCCATCGCCGGGGCCCGCTCCGTCAGCGATCTGCCCATCGTCGCGACCATGTCCTTCGATACCAATGGACACACCATGATGGGCGTCAGTCCGGCCAAAGCTATCGATGTCTTAAGCAAACTCGATCTTGTTGCCGCCGGCGCCAACTGCGGTACCGGCTCTGATGAACTCGAAGAGGCCATCAGAATAATGCGCACTGCCAACCCCGACGCGGTGCTGGTCGCCAAAGCAAACGCCGGGATTCCAAAAGTAGCCAGCGATGGAAGTATTTTCTACAACGGCACTCCTGAAGTGATGGCCAAGTACGCCGCAAATGTGCGTGACGCTGGCGTAGCGCTGATCGGTGGATGCTGCGGCAGCACTCCTGATCACATCCGCGCAATGGCCGAGGCGATTGGATTAGGTGACGCAAAAACGTAACGCAGAGGCGCGGAGACGCAGAGAAAAACAGGGGGCATCACAGTTTGTAATTAGACCAGAGAGTGTCCATAAAAAACGAACCGTGTTCCTTTTGACAGGAACACGGTTCGTGATTCATTTTAGCTGAGAGTAGCGGTTAGAATTGATCGATGATTTACATTACGCAGGTGACAGTCACTTTTTCATCTACCAAAAGTGACTGTCACCTTTCTCCTGATTCATTGTTTCAACATCACCAGCACATCCGGCAGCGCGCCAATGAGATCACCCGCGATTACTGCGGCGGTGCTGCCCAGCACATCGGCGGCGCGCAAACCAGCCTGTGCTTGAATCCAGGCCCCGGCTGCGGCAGCGGGAAAAGCGTCCAAGCCCTGGGCGCGCAGACCAACAATCACGCCAGCCAGCACATCCCCGCTGCCAGCCCGAGCTAATGCTGGGGATGCTACCGGCACAATCATGGTGGGGGCTGCGGAATTAGGCGAAGCTATCACGGTGAATGCCCCTTTCAACACGACCACGTGCCCCCACTCATCGGCGAAACGCTCTGCCACACCCACGCGGTCGGCCTGAATATCTTTTGTCTCCAACCCGGTCAGGGCCGACATCTCGCCGGGATGAGGAGTTAACACGGCCGGAGCAGGTAGTTTCTGGGCCCAATTGGGGATGCGGGCTAATAATCTCAACCCATCCGCGTCAATCACCAAAGGGGGAATTTTTGTTTGTTGCCCTTCTGTATCATCAGCGGAAGAGTGGACAAAGCCTAAATGCCCCTTTATATTAAAAGATTCGGCATCGAGAAATCGCTCCACGAATTCTGCCGTGGTATCTTCCACCCCCAGACCGGGGCCAATCAATAAAGCCGTGGCGCGTTCCAGATTCTGCTTCACTATCTTGGCCGCATCAGCAGAGATAACACCAGTTTTGTGCGGCAGCAGCAGCCAAGTCGCTTCCGGTAATTGCCCGGCCAGCACCGTGTGGAGTGGCCCCGGCAGCCCGCAAGTGACCAATCCAGCCCCAATGCGATAAGCCGCTTTCCCAGCCAGCAAGACCGCACCGGTGTAATTGACCGAGCCGGCCAGAATCAAGGCGGTGCCAAACGTGCCTTTGTAGGCATCCAGGGGACGGGGCGGCAGCACGCCGCTGACCCACTCGGCATTGACGACTTCTCGTTTGACAGAGTCGTAAGCGTCTAACCCCTGGGGCAATCCAATATCCACAGTCTTCAAAACGCCGACCAATTTATAAGCTGGGAACTGCAACAAACCACGCTTGACCGCCGCCATTGTGACAGTGAGGTCAGCGGGGATGCACTCTGGCGCGGCTTCGCCAGTATCGCTATCCACACCGGAGGGGCAATCGACGGCCACAACTTGAAGCGGTGTGTCCATTTTCGTGATGGTTTCCCGCACCCAATCGAGCACGTGAGCAACTTGACCCCGCAGCGGAAGGCGAATGCCAGTACCCAACACGCCGTCCATTAATAATTTGTGATGCGTCAATGCTGCTTTTAGTTTTTTATAGTCAGGATCGTCTGCCAAAGTTAACATCGTGCCGCCGGCAGCTCGGACGCGCTGCATCAAAGGGTCATCATCGGGACGGGAGCGGACGATATAAGCGGCGGCATCCCAGCCCCAATCCAATAAATAGCTGAGAGCAACCAGCGCGTCGCCGCCGTTATTGCCTGACCCCACCAGAGCCAGCACACTCTTTTCGTCCAAATGGTTGTATGCGCTGTGTGCCGTCTCAGCCAGGCCGCGGCCAGCGCGCTCCATCATCTGTGGGTAAGTATGCCCAGCAGCATCGGATTCTTTTTCGATAGCGATCATTTCAGCAACGCTTACATATTTCATAATAGCTCCTTCGTGCTTGCTCTAAATAGAGATGTGCATTGCATCTTTTTCTGATGCATTGCACATCGGGTTATTGGAAAATAATCTGTATTTCACCACCGCAGGTGCAATGCGCGCACGCCTGACCTCTCCACTGTACCCACCCCCGAATTTCACCCGGCAGGTGCAATGCACTCGAGTGGAACTGGTCACCATGGCTGTGGGTCTTTCCAACCCGCAGGTGCAATGCACTCTCAAAGTGCAATGCACCTGCTACCTTAGATTTTGAGTAATTTCCTTCCTATTCTCCCAAACCCAACGCACTCAACTTCTCTGGCGTTGGCATCCCGGTTTCCGAATCCCAGTCGCGGGCATGATAATAGGCCTCCAACATGGCATCGAAGGGGATTTCGTACCCAGCCGCGCCGCCGTCGGGGCAGGGTTGCAGCAGGGGTTGAGGCAATCTATCATCAGCGCGAACCAGGCCCAAACGCAGATTGATCATCCGCTTCAGGTTCCAGGCACGCTCTCCGGCGCGTAATAAATCATCCAAAGCATAATTTTCCCCCGTGGCCGCGTTCACTAAATCTAAAATTATTTTTGGCGCTAGGTTGGCGAAAAAACACATCACGAGCGAATTATAAACCGTGCGCCAATTCTGATGAATAACCACATTGGCAGCCTTTTCTGCCCCGGCGTGGCGGTCGAAATGTTCCATACCCAGCCGATCTTCAACTTGCCCATAAATATCAACAGAAAAATAATCGGACTGATTGTGACAGGCACCGCGCGGCGAGGTAGCGTAAGTCAGGGCCATGCCGGAAGCAGCCCGCGGGTCGTGATAGGGCACTTCCAGGCCATTGACCTGCACAGCCTGCTCTTC
>JAYELX010000557.1:0-6795 GCA_034717875.1 Chloroflexota bacterium
CGAAGTTGCTCTATATTAATCCTGTTTTAGCTAGTATGTGTTCTTTCACGGCTGCCATTATCAGCAACTTTGTTTGGAATCGGTATTGGACTTATCCCGACTCGCGATCCAAGTCACTAGCTAGACAATTGATGGAATTTGCAATCGTCAACCTTGTTGGTGTGGGCATTCGCACGCCAGTATTTGCCATATTGAATCGTCCCTTGATGCAAATCTTCGAAAAAATGACCATCCCTCCGTTGATGAATTTTCTGACGCCGCAGTTCTTGGGCTATAATTTTGCTTTGGCCATAGCCGTTGTGCTGGTGATGCTGTGGAATTTCTTCGTCAACCGCTATTGGACTTATAATGATGTTGACTAGTGGTATTGGGGATTGGATATAATCAGAATATGACAAAATCTCAGCGTATAATTCCTGTCTACACAACACCTGGTGATTTAGGGGTTTATCTTGTTTATCCTTATCTGTACAACCCGCGCGGCGAATGGGTTGGATGGGTGACTGCCGGGCGTGAAGTATACTCTGTGTTGGGGTATTATGTTGGCTGGCTGACGGATGATCCTCGCATTTTCCGAAGACGCTCTTATGATTTTTCCAAGCCGCGCTTAACGCCACCATCTCCACAGCCGCGCATCCGCGTACCGGCATCGGTGCCTCTACCGCCGATGATGGCTGAATTATCATTCACAACTATAGACGTGCTGGAAGAAGAACCGCGTCGCCTCAGCACCATCGATGCCGATGACATGCGCGAGGATATGGATTAAGAGATTTATGGAACAGAAAGAAAAAGAAACAAAACCTACCGTTCGTTCGTTGCGAGAGTTAATTGACCGCGCCACCGGGCGTAACCTGGAAGCCGCTCAGCCGCAGGAAGATGCCGGTTTTGCTGATCTAGTCCCGTTCCCGTTTTTGGCATTGGTAGGCCAGTCGGAAATGAAGCTTGCATTGTTATTGGCGATGATTAATCAGCACCTGGGGGGAGTGCTGCTGGTTGGGCCGCGCGGCACTGGGAAGACAACGGCCGTTCGCAGCCTGCCCTCGCTGTTGCCAAAGGTGCCGCGCAGCCTGTGTTATTATGGCTGCATGCCTGAGGATATCGAAACTGGGGGAGTTGATGCCGTTTGCTCCAATTGCGCTAAAAAATACGCTCAGGGCGAACCGTTGGCTGCATTGGATCAGGTTCGTCTGGTGGAGTTGCCGCTCAATGCCCGGCTCGATGACGTGGTTGGAGGGCTGGATGAACGCGCAGCCATGCAAGGGCATGCGCGTCTCCGCAGGGGAATCCTCGCTCAAGCGGATCGGAATTTGCTCTACGTCGATGAAATCAACCTTCTTGGCGATGATATCGTCGATGCTATTTTGGATGCTGCTGCCCAAGGCTTTTACGCTGTGCGCCGCGGCCCAATGTCGGCGACGTATAGGGCGCGTTTTGTGTTGATCGGTTCGATGAATCCTGAGGAAGGACATCTGCGCCCTCAGATTATGGATCGTTTTGGGTTGAGAGTGGTTGTGCGCGGCCTTGCCGATCAGGACGAGCGTTTGGAAGCTTATCGGCGCGTGCATGCCTACGTGAATAATCCCCATCAGGTTTCTTCCGAATTTGAACATGGCACCGCACTGGTTCGGGAAGAAATTCAAGCTGCTCGTGATTTATTGCCACAAGTGGAGATCCCCGACGAGGTCGCTCGAAAAGGATTAGCTTTGGTGGAGTGTTTACAAATCGACTCGCTTCGGGCTGAAATTACACTTTTCGAAGCTGCGCGTGCACATGCCGTTGCTGCTGGGCGCATCGAAGTCACAGCGCAAGACCTAAATACAGTTACCCCGATGGCGCTGCGTTTGCGGCGGTCTGATTTCATCGAATCATACTTTGCACAACGAGAGTCCGAAGAGAAAGAATTGAAAACGATTTTGGATGAAATCGTTCATGTCAGCCTCTCTGAGGAGAATGCATCTTGAGCAATCTGCGTGTAATTACAGGGAAGGCTAAAGGCCATCCCTTGCGGATGGTTCCTGGGAATATTACCCGTCCCATTACTGATCGGGTCAAAGAATCTCTTTTCAATATTATTGCAGCCGACATACAGAACGCCACAATGTTAGATATGTTTGCTGGCACTGGTTCTGTCGGTATAGAAGCCCTCAGCCGGGGTGCGCAGTTCGTGCGTTTTGTTGACCGTCATAATGCGGCCATAAAAACAATCCGAGCAAATCTGGAAAGTACCGGACTGAGCGATAGGGCTGATGTTTTGCGCCGTGATGCTTTTGCAGTACTCGAACAAGACGTTGATCGTGCTTTCGATTATATTTATATTGCTCCACCTCAATATAAAGAGATCTGGAAGCGAGCTTTGAAAGCAATTGATGCGCATCTGGAATGGCTTAGGGAATACGCTTGGGTAATTGTACAAATTGATCCGCTTGAGTATGAGGAAATGATGTTGAAGAATCTCCGTGAGTTCGAGAAGCGTCGGTACGGAAGCACCTTATTGGTTTTCTATATTATTCCGCCGTAATAGTCATCCGATGGAGAGCAATGAGGTGGTGGTAACAAAATAAGTGACAAAGAATTTGGTATGCGGTGACAGTCACCTATAAAATAAATGCACATTCTGAAATCAGCTCACTTGGCCAGTAAATTTTCTTCAACAGGATTACCTTTGTAGGTGACTGTCACCTGTGTTTGACACTTGCTAACTAACCACCGCCAATAATAGAAGGAATATATTATGAATAATGAATCCAACCTCCCCCATGAATTAATTTGCCGTGCTTTTCCCGGTATCCCTGACGCTGAGGCAAAAGAAATGGTTGCTATTGGTAAAGTACGTTCCTATTCTGCTGGAGCTGTGCTTTGTCGAGAGAATGCGGTCGAAGATACGTTTTATGTAATTCTCGCAGGGGAAGTGGATGTCACTAAGATAATCAATGATGAGACGGATAGGTTTCTCAAAAGATTAGAAAAAGGCGATTTTTTTGGCGAGATGGGATTGATTCACAACACATCCCGAGTTGCCACGGTGACTACGATTATCCCAACGAAGGTGTTGGAAATTCATAAAACGGCTTTCGATAGCTTATTGCAAAAAAACTCATCTGTTTCCTTGGCCATGGTGCGGGAAGTCAGCCGCCGGTTGCGTGAAAATGACGAGATGGCTATCGAAGATCTGCGCTTGAAAGCTGGGGAATTGGCAGCGGCTTATCAACGCTTGGCTCAAGAAGAACTTGCTCGCCGCGAATTTCTTACCACAATTGCGCACGAATTGCGCACCCCTTTGACTTCCGCCAGCGGATTTTTGGAGATAGCCCGCAAGCGCGAGCTTGATGAAGAAACTGCTCGGATGGCCTTATCTACTGTATCTCGCAACGTGGAGCGGATAATTTCCCTCGTTAATGATATCTTGTTGTTGCAGGAAGTAGAATTAGTCATGCCGGAGATGCACCCCACCGACATGGGCGATGTGATTGCTTCGGCTTTAGATGATTATCGGCAACGAGTAAAACAATCCAAAGTTAGATTGCATTTGGACATCGCCCCAAATTTGCCGCAGGTCCTTGGGCATAAAAAGAGCCTCGAACGGGCCGTAGTAAAATTGTTGGATAATGCCATCAAATTTAGCCTGGACGGTGGGGATGTTTATATTAGTGTTGAACGAGATAACACGGGGGTGAGGTTGAGTATTCGCGATCAGGGGGTTGGAATTTCCGAGCAGATATTGCCAAAAATTTTCGACCGTTTTTATCATTTGGATGAAGTGGGCAATGAATTATTTGATGGACTTGGGCTAGGGCTTGCGATCACCAAGCAAATCATAGAGCAGCATAATGGCAAAATCGAAGCTGAAAGCAAACTGGGTGAAGGCAGCATCTTCACAATTTATTTAGATGCGATGGAAGCGGAATGATGCAGCGATTTTTTTATATACTAAAGTCAATTACCAACTGATCGTTCTCATCATAATGATAATGCGCTGAGAAGGGTGGATCACCTTTGCGCATTGCCAATATTTTTGGAAGCAAAGTATATAAATCTTCGACCAGGGGAATAGTTTGGATGTTCTCAGACGGAATCCATGTTGGCGCACCTTCTTCGGTTGATTGCAAAGTTATTTTTTCTAGAATTTCCCCGCTGAAGACATAAATCCCAACGCCTACGTCTCTCCCAGTGCTGATCGTGATTGTTCCGCATAGCCATAAATCCGGTGGTGATATTCCCGTCTCCTCGCGAAACTCGCGGTAAGCAGCAGTTAGAACATCTTCCCCTGGCTCAATGTGGCCCCCTATGCCATTGTAGCGATTTGCCCACAACCGTTTGTCGCTCGCCCCTCTAAGTAAGAGTACCTCATCTTTATAGGTAACGAAAATCAACGTGCGCGGAATGAGAGTGTAACGCTCATGGCTAACGCCCTGGTCAGATGCTGGCATGGACATTCTGCGTTCTCAAAAAAGTGGGGAGACTTCCGAAGTTTGTACGGCGAAGCCATGTACATCAGCCTGCTTTCGCAAACTTCGGAAGTTTTGTTCCCCAAACATTGAGATGATGATAAATTACCCGGTTAATAATTGGCGAACTTTTCCGAGTTGACCGGCGCTGCCCAGCTTGACATTCTTTGCAGCGATGAACTTGGCGTACTCAGCCATGAAGATTTTGCCGGGTTTACGCAGATCAAAGCCCTCGGGACTATTCAAGAAATACTCGCGGTGGACGCGGGTCCACACCAGGCGGCCATCGGTGTCGATGTTGATTTTCGTCACACCAAGTTTGGATGCGTGCTCGAATTGATCGGCATCTACGCCTTTTGCACCCAGTATTTTGCCTCCAGCCTCGTTGATGCGTTTTACTTCTTCCTGTGGAACGGAACTGCTGCCGTGCATCACCAGCGGGAATCCTGGGAGACGTTTTTGAATTTCTTCCAACACGTCGAAGTGCAAACCCTGAGAACCGCTGAACTTGAATGCGCCGTGGCTGGTGCCGATAGCGCAAGCCAGGGAGTCAACCCCGGTGCGCTCGACGAATTCTAAAGCCTGGTCGGGATCGGTTAATTTGGCATCGGCCTCAGCTACTTTGACGTGTTCTTCTACGCCGCCCAATTGCCCTAATTCCGCCTCGACGACCACGCCTTTTGCGTGAGCGGCATCAACTACCCGCTTGGTGATAGCGATGTTGGTTTCAAAGTCTTCGTGGCTGGCGTCAATCATAACCGAGCTATAGAATCCACTGTCGATGCAGTCGTAGCATGCTTGCTCGTCGCCATGATCCAAATGGACGGCGAAGATAGCCTCGGGGAAGACATCGTCTGCGCTGCGGATAAGTCCCTCGAGCATGCTTTTGTGCGTGTAAGAGCGTGCCCCTCTGCTGATTTGAAGAATGAAAGGGGCTTTGCTGTCCAGGTTACCTTGGAATAGGCCCATGGTTTGTTCGAGATTGTTGATGTTATAGGCACCAATAGCATATTTCCCATAGGCTGCTTCGAATAATTTTTTGGTTGTGACGATCATTTTTGCTCCTTTTTATAAACTTGAGTTGGCTTCGGGAATTTTTGTGAAAAGCTCTCCAAATGCGAGACGTGCATATTGTCCAAACAATTTGGCAAATCTCAGAAACCTGATGAGATTAGTAAAATTCTGGTGGTAGTGGTAAAAAGGTAAGTGATGAAAATTTTTGCATAAGGTGACAGTCACTTATAAATTCACCATACGCTTTGAATCTTATTGCTGAACCAGCGTGTTTTTTTAACAAAACATCTTTGCAAGTGACTGTCACCTCTCTATGGTCATCACTGACTATCTAACCATCGCCAAATTCTGAAACAGTGCAATTATAATTCAAAACCAGCGTATTTTGATGAAACTGCGATACGTCTTTTGCGTATATATAATTATAGTTGAGATAATGTGGGAGGCTAGGTAGAATTAGCCCGATAGGGCTTCGCAAAATGAGCACGGTTGTTTACGACCGTGCGGACAGCTGGGCAGAAGTACATCCGCAGTATCATCTCAAGATTCCGGGGCAGGATTCTATAACACACCAACTGGTCAGCGGATACAAAGCAGATTAGCGGATAAACGCAATCGTTCTCGAACTCATCTGCTTGCCGTTGCTGTTACTGTCTATATACAAAGCAAGGCACGCAAAGCGATCCGCTACCCATCCGCTGTCAAGCTTGAAACGCTAGCCCTGCTTTTTGAGAAGATACAAACGAAGTTAGAAATATGACCCGAATTTAACGGATCGTCTTGCTTGATTCTTAAACAGGGCAATTGCGTTTTGTATACTCTCAAGCTATAATCAGTGCCAAGCCGCATCTATAAAATTCGAGAGGAGCAACCGGGCCGCTTTTATACCGGAAAAAAACAAACATAATATAGGAGGAAAAAATGTCCGATTTGTTCGAACAGATCACAGCAGACCAAGACCCTTTCAAGAAGATTGCCAGTAAGATACCTGGCTTCGGTGGCTATATCGAACGTCAAAACCGGCGCACTGCTGACAAAGAATTACGCGAAACAGTGGCCGACCGATTCGAAGAACTTTGGCAGCGTGTATCGGCAGTACAAGCAGATTTGCTCAATCAGGGTGGTATCCTTTATGTAGATGATTTGGAGAAAGCCGCGCTAAAGTTGCGAACATTTATCGATAAAGTTAGACGTGCAGCGTATGGGTATTCTGGCTTTTTCGATGCTGTAAAAATCAATGAAGATGAGTTGACCCGAGTCTATCAATATGATGCTGCTATGCTAGAAATGGTAGATGAAGTAGGGCATGCAATCGATAATGTGGAAGCATCTA
>JAYELX010000558.1:0-6784 GCA_034717875.1 Chloroflexota bacterium
AAGTCCCCGAGGAAATGCAGCAATGGGTGCTCTCTTATCTCCGCGACATCGAGAGCCACTACACATATTGGTACAGTCTGCGCACGCGTCAAACACTGAGCGCATACGCTCTTTACGTGCGCAACCTGATGGGCGACAGTGACCCGGTCAAAGCACGCAATCTGCTCAACGAAGCCGAGCTAGAGAATCTCTCTCTCGATGCAATCGGTTGGATCTGGCAAGTCTTGCTCGATGACCCTGGTTCCAGCGCCGAGCTGGACGCCATCCGTCAATACGTGGGCAACCGCGTGGTGGAAACTGCCGGGGCCGCCAACTTCACCAGCTCCTATCACGATCAAACCTACTTGCTGCTGAGTTCGAACCGGCGCACAGACGCCATTCTCCTCGACGCTCTCATCGCCGATAATCCCGATAGTGATCTGATTCCCAAGCTGGTCAACGGACTGCTCGCACACCGCACCAAAGGCCGCTGGGGCAGCACACAAGAGAACGTCTTTGTCCTGCTGGCCCTCGACCGCTACTTCAACATCTTTGAAGCGCAAACTCCCGACTTCGTCGCCCAAATCTGGCTGGGAGATACTTATGCGGGCAGTCACGAATACAAAGGCTACACCACCGAACGCCATGAAACCAAGATTCCCATGCAATATCTAGTGGACGAATCTTTGGGCGGCGGTGAGACCCAAGACCTGATTCTGAACAAAGATGGGACTGGGCGACTGTACTACCGCTTGGGGCTGCGCTACGCTCCCACCGATCTGAATCTGGACCCCATCGATATGGGCTTTGTCGTCCAACGCAGCTATGAAGCCGTGGATGATGTCGAAGATGTCTACCGAGACGATGACGGGGTCTGGCACATCAAAGCCGGGGCGCGAGTGCGCGTGCGCATAAACATGGTGGCCGACAATCGCCGCTATCATGTCGCCCTGGTTGACCCGCTTCCCGCTGGGCTTGAAATCATCAATCCTGCTCTGGCCGTGTCCGGCAGCATCCCCCAAGACCCGGAGAGCCAGGATTACCGCTACGGTTGGTGGTGGTGGGGAACCTGGTACCAGCATCAAAATATGCGCGACGAACGCGCCGAAGCCTTCACATCACTGCTGTGGGAAGGAGTCTATGAATATACTTACGTCGGGCGCGCCACCACCCCGGGCACTTTCGTTGTCCCCCCCGCCAAAGCCGAGGAAATGTACTCCCCAGAGGTCTTTGGACGCAGCGGCAGCGATTGGGTGATTGTGGAGTAGGTTATCTGCAATTACAGTCACCTTCGCCATTGAAGGACCTTGTTATTAACGCAGAGACGCAAGGGCGCAGAGAATTTTTTGCTATAATCGTATTGAAGGAGAAAACTATGAACTGGAAGGAAATACGAATTACTTATCCTGATCAGTGGCTTATCGTTGAGGCTTTGGAAGCGCATACGGCATCTGATAATCGAAGATTGTTAGATAAACTTGCGGTGATTGAAACCTGTCCTGACGGCCGCAAAGCAATGCAACGCTACCGGCATTTGCATCAAATATATCCTCACCGGGAATTCTATTTCGTTCATACAAGCCGAGAAGAATTAGATATTCGTGAGCGTCAATGGCATGGGATTCGGAGAAGCAATGCAGTTAACGTTGAAGGATAATCTCCCAGGGCAATTGCATATGGAATATGGCGTCATTTTTGACCACCATATGTGGGCCGCGTAAAAGCATTAACACCACATATGGTGGTAACGCGAAGAGACGAAGCCCTAAATTTGGTCATATACGATTGCCCTGGATAATCTCCCCTTAATACTCAGCACGGTCACAAAGTTTCATTTTTGTAAATCGTATATTTTCAAGATTCCGGGGCAGTATTTTAAAACGCACCAACCGGTCAGCGGATACATATCGGATTAGCGGATGAGTCCGCGAACTGCGGCGTTTATCCGCTAATCCGCTACCCATCCGCTTGCCAACGGCACGCAAAGCGTCCGCGACTCTGCTACTCTGCGGCTCTGCGTTGAATCTCGTCGGTTTTGCCGCAGGCACACCACACAAACAAGAACACAAGGAATTCAGTTAACTTATGCGCTTTATCCGCTACCAAATCAAAGACGAACCCGCTCGCCGCGGCTGGGTTTTGAAAGACAAAATCGGCCCAGTAGACGGAGATATATTTTCGCAATTTCAACGCGGCGAGGCTAGAATCCCAATCGAAGAAGCAAAAATCTTAGCCCCGGTGCAGCCGAGCAAAATCATCTGCGTGGGGCGCAATTATGCCGCTCACGCAAAAGAACACAAAACCGAGGTGCCAAAAATTCCACTGCTTTTCTTCAAACCACCTTCAGCCATTATTGGCCCCGGGGAACAGATTGTGCTGCCGCCTCAATCACAACAAGTGGAACACGAAGCGGAACTTGCCGTCGTAATTGGACGCCACGGGGGCAAAATCACGCCTGAAGATGCGCTCAACCACGTTTTGGGATATACTATAGCCAACGATGTCACCGCTCGCGATTTACAACGCCGCGATTCTCAATGGACACGTGCCAAAGGATTCGATACTTTTTGCCCCCTGGGCCCATACATCGAAACCGAATTCGATCCCGCCGATGCGCTGATCAGTTGTCATGTCAACGGCGAAATGCGTCAAATGGCATCAACTCGAGAAATGGTTTTCACAGTTCGTCAACTCATCGCTTTCGCATCATCAATCATGACACTTGAGCCTGGCGATCTTATCCTGACAGGCACTCCCGCTGGTGTAAGCCCACTCGTACCAAACGACGTGGTTGAAGTCAGCATCGAGGGAATCGGTTCACTTTCCAATCCTGTCACTGCGGAATCAGGGTGACTGTCACCTGCGTTCATCACTTACCAGATACCCACCAGCAGATAATTTATGCCCATCGCCCTGGATGTTCACACCGGAGTTTTAACCGCCGTAATTCTAGCCGGCTTCTTTGCCCTGATCAGCCTGCTCGGAGGGATAGGTGCCATTAAACGGGGGAGACAAAACCCCTATTTCCGCATACGCCGCGAGCTGATGGTGCGTGGCTGGAAACTTTTATTTCTCTTCCTGCTATTGGGCCTATTGGCATTTTTACTCAATACTTATGCAGAACCTGTAGCTTATAGCTTTTTTCCCCCATCGGCCACACCCACACTGAGCCCCACCATTAGCCCAACCCCAACAATCACCCAAACCCCAACCAACAGCCTGACGCCGACGATCACCCCCACACCAGAAATATCCGCCACCCCAACTATTACACTCACGCCTCACATTCCGATGGCTATCGAGGCTCAATTCGAAGGCCAACTCACCCCGCCTGCGGATGTCATTTTTAGCAAACTGCAATTCACCAATCAGGGGGTAGATTCTCTCTATCGTCCCATCCAACCAAACGATGTCTTCACCAACCCGGTCGGCGAGATGTATGCCTACTTCACCTATGACGGCATGGTAGACGGCACTCAGTGGACGGCTCTATGGTACCGCGATGGAGAATTGGTCAACTTCGAAACTAATTCATGGGAGGGAGGCACAGGAGGGGCTGGTTTTTCTGATTGGATACCCGATGCAGAGAACTGGGTACCCGGGGAATATCAGGTCCAAATTTTTGTGGGGCTGGATTGGTTGATTGTGGGATTCTTCACCATTGAGGGCAGCCCACCCACATCGACATCTTTGCCCTCACAGACACCATCGCGAACGCCCACAGGCACAGACACGTTTACACCAACCCCGTGGCCGACAGCAACCCCATCACTAACGCCATCGCAGACATCAACACATACGCCCACAAAGACTTTCACGGCCACCCCCACGCCACAACCAACGGCAACCGCATCTGACACGCCGCCGCCCACCGCCACACCGCTGCCCCCAACCGCCGTACCCACATCCACCCCGCGGCCAACAACGACTCCATCAGCAACATCAACGCCTAAGCCAACCTACCCACCCAGGGCATCCAAAACTCCAACCCTCACCCGCCAGCCCAGAGCAACTCCAATCACTCCGACCGCGACACTCACTCGCCGTCCCAGAGCGACACCCATTACGCCTACCCCGACGCTCACGCGTTGGCCGACGCCAACGAGAAACCCACAAAAATAAGCGCACCTTCTCAAAACATGGTGGCGTAGGGCAGGTTTCCATACCTGCCAATTTCCATACCTACCAACGTTGACGGCGGTTATTCCCCTACGGGAAAACCGCCCTACAGTAGAACATCCCCGAATTATTTAGAAGATACAAAAAAGCCCCCGCAGACCACATGCGGGGGCTTTTCTCTTTGTGCGCAAATTATTACACAGCCAGCAAAGGTCTATTTTTCGATATTGCCACAGCGATGCGGGCGGCCACGCGTGCGTTGTTGTGCAATAAACCCAAATTCGCTCTCAAGCTGGCATGTCCAGTCAATTCGCTCACGCGCGCCAACAAGAAGGGGGTCACTTTCTGTCCGCGCACGCCTTGCTCTTGGGCTTCATCCAAAGCTTGCTCGATAGCACCACTGACAGCATCAACGGGAAGGGCAACGTCTTCCGGAGGAGGCACAACCACTAAAACCGCGCTGTCCAGTCCCAAATCCCAGTGTGCGCGCGCGATTTCTGCAACTTCCTGGGGGGAATCTGCGCGTGTACTGACAGGCAATCCACTGGCGCGCGAATAAAAAGCGGGGAATTCATCAGTCTGGTATCCCACCACGGGGACACCCAGCGTTTCGAGATATTCCAACGTAGCCGGGAGGTCCAAAATCGCCTTCGCTCCGGCACACGTGACCACAACCGGGGTGCGTGATAGTTGAGGCAAGTCAGCAGAAATATCGAAAGCGGGCTGACGATGCACGCCACCAATTCCACCGGTTGCAAATGTGCGAATCCCCGCGGCGTGAGCGACAATCAGCGTTCCCGCCACAGTAGTACCGCCGCTATCAGATTTTGCAATCGCCGGGGCAAAGTCTCGCCGGCTGATCTTGCGTGGATTTTCCACCGCCACCAACCTCTCCAATTGCTCCTGATTCATGCCCACCCGGATGACCCCATCCAAGATGCCAATCGTGGCCGGGGTTGCGCCCTCAGTCTGGACTTCACTCTCCATCGCCTGCGCCAATTCCATGTTCTGCGGGTAGGGTAAGCCGTGGGTAAGCACGGTTGTTTCTAAGGCGACAATGGGGGCATTTAGATGCTTGGCCCGAGATACCTCGGGGGAAAAATGGAAGTGGTTGTTCACTTTTTTAAACACTATTATATTCTCCTAGCCCGGGCAAGTTCCTAAAAATGAAGGCATGCCAGAACCAATAATTATAAATCCACACGCCGCCGTTTACAAAGACTGAGAAGTCGGGAGAAAGGGCGAATTGCAAGAGGTTGCTCCGTCATCTCGATTTAATGGTTATCACGCTCCCAGTGATACATCGCTGTTTCGAGTAGAGTCTTTATACTGGCCTTTGGATAGCTTTCCCTCTCTAATTCGATCAATCGTTTTACTTTATCCTTGTCTCCTCCAACCATAACAAGAAATTTCTTGTAAAGCTTTTTGTTCTCAAAATCTTTTGATTTATTTGACGTGGAAGTAGGTGGCGGAGGAGATTCTGAATTGATATGTTGTTCACTCTCGGCTTTGGGTTCACCAACTTCAGCGTGACTCGCGACTACTCCACGATTATTTAGGATCTCAATGAACTTGTCTATGCTAGCTTCGATTTCTTTACGTCTTGCTTGATACCAATCAATACGCTCCTTAGAAAGGTATCGTTGATTATGTATGTAATCTTTAAATATTTGTCTACTTTGACGCCAAGCAACAAGAGCATCATTTTCACGGCCGCGTATCTGGCATAAGACAAGCCCTAGTAAACAAAGCACAACACCACGATGATGTCCCGAGGGGTCATAACGACGAGCTGCTTCCTCTAATAATTTGGCTGCTCTTCGTAAGTTACCCAAATCATAAACAACACATGCACACTCCACTCGGGTCTCAGCCATCTCCAAGGCTACGCCAAAATCATCACACATATTCAGCGCTCGCTCAACCAGTGACCAAGTCTCCGAATACTCCTCCGCTTGATTCATTTTTCGCATATCAGCAAAAATTTTCTTCATGGTTGGGCCAAGACTGCTATTATTCTCGTCGCCATCATTCAACCATAAGCGCACAGTCTCCATATCAAGATTCAAAAGTTGTTTTCTCATTCGTATTTTAACCTCTGTTTTCTGACACGGGCGGGGGAAAATCGTCGCTTTGTCTATTGGTGGAAAAATCTCTATCTGCCATACCATCTAAAATTTGAGCTGTACGTGTCAAAATAATATTACGTACCCTCTCATCTTCGTCGGCATCTTCGGGCCAATCTGTATCGTCCAACGCTTCCATAATGCTCACCAGCATCTCGGCTTGCGCTTCAGCGCGTCCAAACTCCTGATAAGAAATACGTCTAGCCTCTCCAAAAGCACGCTGGACTTCCGCATTACCAATCCATTTAGCACCCCATGTTTCTAAGCGTTGTTGGTCCACCTGTTCGTCAACAGTCTCAAAATGCCCCATATCCGCCCAAAGTAATTCGGCACCGACACCTTTGAGACGAGTTTTGGTTCCCTCAGAATTCAATTTGTTGGTAATTTCATCTCTAGGATCGGCGTCAGTAAAACGCGGGGCTGTCAGGTCATCAAAACGATGTGCTCGAATATAATCCGTAACAGCCGCATCAACGGCAATCTTGACCAGATCGTGCCAGGGAGTTATGCCGTCTGAACGAACAGAACGCTGATAGGCCATATCAAGCACGGCTTGATAT
>JAYELX010000559.1:0-30820 GCA_034717875.1 Chloroflexota bacterium
GTTCCATTTGTTTAAGAATATCTGGCAATGCCATAGGACGATGGCGCAGCATTTCGATGACTTGATAGGCGCGCTCGTTGCTGATATTTCGCTGCGGCTCACGCTGTAGGAACCAATATTCGATTTTATCGCTGGATGGTTTTTTGATGCCCAGGTATTGCAGAGTTTTTAGGTCTTGGGCCACGCTGGGGTAAGTGTCTGCCAGATATGAAATGGGGGTAACCCGGGACGGGCCGATGCTGAGTTTGTTTTCTACATCGAAGCTGATAATGCTGTCGCCGCCCAGCCCAATCGAGCGGATATTGGCGGCGCGTACGGCGGTTTGGTATTTTCCGACGGAGGTGCCTTCTGCGCGCACGGTGACTTGCCCCTGGTTGATGATGGCGATGTCTGTGGTGGTGCCGCCGATGTCAATGACGATGGCTTGGTTCTCCCCGGATAGGAAACGCCCACCAATTGCGCTGGCGGCTGGGCCGGAGTGTACGGTTTCGACTGGGCGTTGACTGGCTATATCAGCGCTCATCAAGGCTCCATCTCCGCGCACTACCATCAGGGGGGCGGTGATATTTCGCTCGTCCAGCGATTTGCGCATAGCCAATATGAATTCTTGCAGGATGGAGAGCAGCGAAGCGTTCAGGGTGGCGGTGGTGGCGCGTTGAATCGAGTTTAGCTTGTTGGAGAGTTGGTGCCCGATCACTACTGGGCGATTTGTTGCTTTGGTGATGGCTTCGAAGGCGCGTTCTTCGTGGGCGGCGTTGAAGGGGCTGAAGTAGCCGGAGACAGCGAAGGCAGCTACTTTATCTTGGAGGGTGATAGCTCTTTCGGTAATGGAATCCACATCCAAGGGGGTTTGTTCTTCGCCATACAGGTTATGTCCCCCTTCAAAGTAGTGATAGCTTGATGTGGCAAAATTTCCATTGAGGTTGAATTGTTCCACCAGATCGGAATCGTAGCCGAGCAAAAACAGTGCCACCGGACGACTTTTGCCCTCGGCTATGGCATTGGTCGCCAGAGTTGTGGAGATGGAAACCAGGCGGATTTGATTTAGGCCGGTGGGCATGCTGTGCATGTCTGCGATAAGGTTGTCCAGCGCGGTCAGGATACACTCTGCCAGGTTGTGCCGGGTGGTCAGGGTTTTGGTGGTTGCTGTGATTTGTCGGGTTTTGTAGTCCAGTAGTACGCCATCGGTGTAGGTTCCGCCGGTGTCGATACCAAGTACAAGTTCATTCATTTTTGTTTTTTCGATAATGGTAAAAAGGTTAGCGATAAAATTATTGTAAGCGTTCAGAGGGGGTGATATTCTCAAGGGGATAGCGATGGTCTCCGACTGATAGCGCTGGTCTCCGACCGAGCGAGGGGGGGCATCGGTAGGCGTTCGGTCGGGAGACCTTCACTATCGGCAAAAGTGGATAGCTTGAGACCGAGCGGGGTGGGCATCGGTAGGCGTTCGGTCGGGCAGCCCAGGGCTCGCCGAGGGCGCGCAAAGCGTGCTTCGCGAAGACCTTCACTATCTGCAAAAGTGGATAGCTTGACTTGGCTGTTCGGCGATCAACTTGAGGGGCGTGAACGCTTACCAAATTATTTATACGAGGTGACAGTCACCTATAAACTCGATCTACACCTTGAATCATATTGCTAACCAGCGTGTTATTTGTAACAAGACACTTTTGCAGGTGACTGTCACCCGTGTTCATCACTTATTATATAATCACTAACGTTTTTCCTATTGGGTACCGAGATTATTATAACTCCGCCGACAATTAGAAGTGAGCCGATGATTTGCAAGAAGCTGAGGCGTTCTCCCAAGACGATGTAGGCCAGAATGCCGGCGAAGGCAACTTCGGATGTGGACGTGATCGAGGCGATGCTGGCTTGGAGGTATCCCAGCCCGGTTGTGTAAAATCCAAATCCGGCAATTGTTGTGAGAAATACCAGGCTGGCGAAGTAGAGTAACACGTTGGTTGGAAGCGGCCAGGGTGCCGGTTGACCAAATTGGAAGGGCAGCAGCGTTAATGTGGCAAAGCCAAACACGTAAAGAAGTATCGTCCAGGGGTTGTAGGTGCCGCTTAGTTTTTTGCCGAATAGGCTGAATGAGCCGTACGCTATCGCGGAGGCGAGGGCGATTAGAATGCCCAGCGTGGTTATTTGTACGCCGCCCAGACCGTTGATTCCTGATGTTAGTATGGTTCCAACGATGGATAGGATTATGGCGATGATTTTACGTCGGGTTAGTGCTTCACCAAAGAGCAGCCATGCCATGACGGTGACAACGATAGGGGCGTTGCATTGAATAACGGTGGCGAGGGATGCACCTATGAGCATTACGGACGTATTCCATAGTACGTGGAAAGATCCGATGCTGAGTGCGCCCATTGCAAGAAACCAGGGAATATCACCTCGTTTGATGCGTAGTAATTTGGGGCGGATGATGGCGATGCCTACTAGTAATGATAGAAAGGTGAACATATCGCGGTAGAAGGCCAGCCCTACGGCAGTTATACCACTTCCGTTAATGGTTAGATTAATGAATATCCCTGATGTGGACCAGAATACGGTTGCCAAGACAACCAGGATGAGTCCTTGTGCTCTGGTTGGGATTGGTTTGGAGGTGGTGTTGGTTTTCATTGTTTTAGTTTGGGGCGAGTGCCATGCCTTGAATGTAGAGTGTGTTGAAGTCGGGGTCGAGATCGAGGTCGATTTGTTCGGCGTGAGCGGCTAATTTCTCTCCCAGGGCGAAACCTTCGTCGGTCAGGAATATGGCTGCGCCGAATCCTGCGCCATTGGCTATTGTTTCGACCGATTCTCGGAGCACGGGTGGAATCATACCAATATTGATGATGGCGTCGATATCTACTTGCCCGCCGAATGAGCCGGTCAGAATTAATTTTTCTAAATCTTGCGGGCCGAGATCAAGTCGATTCATTAGGATGTCGATTGCGGCGCGAATGGCTCCTTTTGCTTTTTGCAGTTCGCGAATATCGAGTTGCGTAAGCATTAGTTTTCCGTCTGGGGTTAGCTTTATGCTGTGGATTCCGGCCTGGTTGTTTGTGACCAGGTTTTCGAATCCGACTGGATTGCTGGTGATGCGGCCACTTGGTTCGATTATTCCAGCGTGTCGGAATTGGTAAACTGCGCTGAGGAGACCTGATCCGGTCAACCCCACGGGTGCTTGGTCGCCGATGGTTTTTAGGATAACTTTGTTTCCATCTAGACTGAGATCGACAATTGCTCCATCGATGGCGCGCGAGCCACATGAGATGTTGACGCCTTCGAAAGCGGGGCCGGCTGCGGTAGAGGCAGTTAGGATGCGGTCTCCATCAGTAACCATGACTTCTCCGTTGGTGCCGAGGTCAATGGCGGCCATGGGTGCGGATGGTTTATCGAAGCCAAAGTATGCCAGGCAAGCCAGAGCGTCAGAGCCGACAAATCCGCCGATCAGAGGTGGAAGGGAGACTTTTGCTCCCTCTGGGAAGATCCCGCCCATGAGGGGGACTGCATCCATAATGGAGGCTGCGCTGTGGGGTTGGAAGGGCATCACGGCTATTGTTTCGAGGGGCATTTCTGTCAGCAGGTGGTGCATGGCAACGTTACCGACAATGGTCACTCGCTCAATGCGTTCTCGAATCCGAGAGGAGAGGCGGAGTGAATCGACTGCCTGGTTGATGGATGCCAGGGCGAGGCGATGGAGACGTTCGGCGTTATCGGGGTTGTCTACGGCGGCTGCTAGGCGAGAGATCACATCGGCGCCGTAGACGGTTTGTTGGTTGAGCCCGCCGCCTGCGACAGCTACTTCGCCGTTGTCTAACATGGTTAAAAATGCTGCTACCGTGGTTGTTCCCAAGTCTATGGCCAGGCCCAGCGGAACGTCTTGCTCGCGTTTGTAACGTGAACTGCTTTTGAAAAATTTGTTGGAATAAACTACGATAGGGGATAGTATGACTTGGGTATCAGCCTCTACGCGAGCGCGGCAGGCCAGACGGTTGTTGAGGGCCAATTCGCCGGTGGTCAGGTTTTTTAGCTCGATTTCATCGGGTTCACTGATTCCCTTTTCGACAAGTACCTTGCATTTTCCGCAAGTTCCTCGACCAGCGCAGGGTTGCTCTAGTGGAAAACCTGTTTTTGCGATGACGTCGCCAAGTATAGAATTTTTTTTGGCCTCGACAGTTTTTTCTTTTTCTCCATAGATAACGGTTACTTTGGGCATTGAGTTGTTGCTCCTTTTGGATTGATGCTAATATGCAGCGTAATTTTCTGACCCGTTTTTAGCCAGCATAAGTTAGATGTGCCTATCTTGAGAAAGTTACATAGTATTCTCTCAATATTTCGGGGTAGCTTGAACCGGTCTTCGCGTAGCATGCCCTTTGGGGTACCTGATCGTGCTCGTTGGTAACTCGGTCACGCCATACGTAAAATAAAAACATGTAGTGGCACTTGTTGATGCGCCACTACATACAAAAGAAATTTTGCTGAGGGGTCATGATTTTAAGGGATTGGGGCCCAGCTCCTTGATGCGGTCAGTCATCTCTTGAGCTGCTTCCGCAAAGGCCTGTCCTTGTCCCCCAGACATGAAGAAAATATCCAGACGATCCTGATCAAATCCAATCTCGTCCAGCATCTTTTTGGTTCGCTTGACCCGGGCCTGGGCGCGTACGTTGCCGTTAACGTGGTGACAGTTCCCGATGGGGCAAGCTATCACGTAAACACCGTCGGCGCCATCCTCGAAAGCCTTAAGAATATAGCGTGGGTCTGTTTTACCCGTACAGGGTAAATTCACCAATTTTACATTGGCGGGATACTCGATGCGCAACGATCCTGCCGTGTCGGCAGCCATGTTGGCGCAGTAGATACATATAAAGGCAGTGAGTTCAGGTTCGAAGGTTTTATCATTCATATTGTCACCCAACTTCCTAGGACTGGATATTCTGGTACCATAATTTGTGTATCGGTGTAATTCATCAATTGAATTGCGTTTGCTGGGCACTCCCCGGCGCAAGTGCCGCATCCGTGGCATAAGTTTGGCTCGATGTAGGCTGCTCCACCCAGGCTGCCCACACCGCTTTCGCTGTCATCCACTTTGGGGATTTCGAATGGGCAGGTGCGCGTACAGGTTAGGCAGCCGACACATTTATCAGTGTCTACCACGGCGATGACCCCGCCATAATAATAGGGGTGTTCGGATAGAATTGTGGTCGCCCGTCCTGCGGTAGCGAGGGCCTGGCTGATGCTTTCTTCGATGAATTTGGGGTAATGGGCAATGCCGCAGAGGAAGATGCCTTCTTCCATAAAGTCCATGGGGCGCATCTTGATGTGGGCTTCCAGGAAGAATCCTTCGGTGGAAAGGGGAACGTTGAGTAATTTCGCTAATTCCTGGGTGCCATTTGATGGTACTATGGCGGTGCTCAGCACTAGGAGACCAGGATCGATGGACAAGGGCTGGTCCAACATAGGTTCCTGCAGTTGAACGCGTAGATTGCCGTTAATGCTTTTGACTTGGGGCTTGTTTTCGTTGTCGTAGCGGACGAAGATCACGCCTCGCTCCCGAGCATCGGTGTAATATTGCTCTCGGAAACCGTAAGTGATGATATCTTTGTACAGCACTGTGACGTTGCAATCGGGGTTGATGACTTTGAGACGGATTGCGTTTTTAATCGTGCTGGTGCAGCAAATGCGGGAGCAATAATCATGGTCGGCACCATCAGGGCGCACGCATTGGATCATGACTACATCATCCAACTCGGCTACCTCATCCATTCGGTGGGTGATAGTGTCCTCCAATTCCAGTTGGGTGAGCACATTAGGATGCTGCCCTAATAGATACTGACTACCGCGGGCTTCATGTCCGCCGGTGGCAACGATAGTTGCCCCGTGTGATATCTTTGTTTCACCACCGTCTTGATGGCGTAGTAGTGAGTGATATGCACCTGCATGACCTTCGTGGCTCACGACTTCCGTTTGATTGTAAACATCAATGTGCTCATGTACACGTACTCGGTTGACCAGGTCGCGCAGTAACTGTTGGGGATTTTCTCCTCCGACAAGATACTGTATTTTATTCAAGTTGCCACCCAGTTCATTCTCGCGTTCGACTAGAACAGCATTGAAGCCTGAATCAGCAACGGCAAGAGCGGATGTCATACCGGAGATGCCTCCGCCGATGACCAAAGCTCGTTGGGTTGGGGAGATAGAAGATTTATAGATAGGTTGCAAGGTGCTGGCGCGTCCCGTAGCTACACGAATCAATTCCATTGCTTTGCGGGTTGCCTTTTCTGGTTCGTGTGGGTGTACCCATGCGCAGAACTCGCGGATATTGGCCATTTCCAGCAGGTAAGCGTTCAATCCTGCTTCTTTGATGGTGCGTTGGAAGAGCGATTTATGCGTTCGGTCGCTGCATCCTGCTACGACGACACGGTTGAGGTCATGCTCTGCGATAGCGTCTTTGATGGCTTGTTGTCCTTCGGGGAAACATCCATATCCGATCTCTTCGGCGTGAACCACATAGGGATAGGTTCGAGATTTTGCGATTAGACGTTCGATGGATACTGGCCCTTCGATAGATGGATGGCACCGGCAGACAAAGACCCCCACACGTGGTTTTTCATTGCTGATGTCCCGCTCGGGGGGGAAGTCCTCATTACTCAAGAATGGGTATTCGCGGCTATAGGGGGCTTTCCCGAGTTGGTTGTTGAAAAGACGCATGACATCGCCCGCTGCCCCTGCCGAGTCGATTAGAGTATCGGAAATTTCCTTGGGGCTTGAGAACGCCCCGCATACGTAGATGCCGGCCCGGCTGGTTTCCAGGGGGTTGAATTTGTCTGTTTTGCAGAAACCGTATTGGTTGAGGGCGAAATTAAGCTTTTGGGCAAGTGTGGCTGCCCCGGAGGGGGGTTCCATGCCCACTGAAAGCACGACCATGTCGAAAGGTTCTTCTTTAATCTGTTTATCACGCGGTTCGAGATATTTAATGATCAGATCGTTAGTGGTAGGGTCTTCATCTAATTGAGATATGCGGCAGCGAGTGTATTCGACGCCATACTCCTCGTGCGAGCGTTTGAAATAGGAGTTGAATTCCTTGTTGAAGGCGCGCTCATCCATCATGAAAATTTGGCAGTGCACGTCGTCAATGCGTTGCTTGGCCAAGATAGCTTCCTTACTGGCATACATGCAGCAAATTGATGAGCAGTACGGGTGATCTTGATCGCGAGAGCCGATACATTGAAGCCAGGCAATACGTTTTGGCGTTGTGTTGTCTGATGGGCGCAGAACAAGCCCGTTGGTTGGTCCGGAACGACTGACGAAGCGTTCGTATTGCATGCTGTGGACGACATTGGTGTAGCGGTTGTATCCAAATTCGGCCAATGTGCCGGGGTCTACTAATTTATAACCCAGGGCTAGAATAATGGCAGATACGGCAACTTTCTCTTCCTGCGGCTTCTCGTTTAGATTGATTGCTCCCGTTGGACATACATCTTCGCAGCGATGGCAATCATCACAATAATCCCCTTTGTCGATTATGTAGGTATTTGGTATTGCCCGTGGCGCGGTTTTGTGGATGGCCATACGCGACACGATTGATTCTTGAAATTCGCTGGGCATTCGTTGTGGGCAAGCGATAGCACACAAACCGCAGTTCGTACATCTGTCCGCGTCTACATAGCGAGGTTGGTGCTGCAGGGTGACGGTAAAATTACCCGCTTGACCACTGGCATCAACGATCTCGGTTTGAGTCATAATTTCAATATTGGGGTGTTGGTTGTTGTCCATGAAAGCTGGCGAAATTGCCGGGCGTGTGCATCCGTAGCCGTGGTCTGAAGTTCCACGGCAGAGCACGCAGTCATGGGTGGGGAACATATAACCCAACTGGGCCACACGTCCTCCCAAGCCTGCATCCCGTTCGACTAGATAGACTTTTAAGCCAGCTTCAGCCAGGTCGATAGCAGCACGCATACCCCCAACGCCGCCACCAACGACTAGAATTGCACCTTCAGGATTTTTGCGGTTTTTTTTCATTTTTATTCCTATATCTCTCGCAAATCATAGATACTCATATCTTCCAGGTTATTGATGACCTCTGTCAGTTGCTTTTTATCAATATTATTGACCTTGCATACAGAGATCCAAGCATCGGGAATATTCTCTGGGTAATAGCCAACGTTTACCGAAAGATACCCCCCCGCTTCGGCGATGGCGTTGGTCAGTCTGGCGATTGCCCCCACGCGGTCTGGTTGCAGAACGGAAACGCGTATTCCGTGTCGACGGGCGCCCAATAAATCAACCATGATGTTGAAGATGTCGTTGTCGGTGATGATACCTACAAGATGCCCATCCCGCATCACCGGTAGACAGCCGATGCGCTCTTCGGCCATAATGCGGGCGGCCTCCTCGATGGGGGTATCATCACCGATGGTGGTTATATCTTTGAGCATTACTGCGCGAGCCTTGATTTTTGCTAGAGTATAAGTGATCTCGAAGCGGCTGAAGTTGCTTATATCGGAGGGGAGTGCGCTCAATAATGTGCTTCGGGTGACCAATCCAATTAGCCGTTGCTCTTCATCCAAAATAGGGAGATGTCGAAAGCTGTTTTCTATCATCAATGCCCGTGCTTCAGTGACAGGCATTTCTGGGCCCCCACAGATTGGATCAGGTGTCATGCGATCTTTTACAAGCATAGTGCCTCCTTTAATCGGTTTATTTTATGATATGGCATGAAGCATATTATACATGCTTTTCATGTCATTCATTATAAGTATTCAGTCCCTTCACCCTAGCTCTCTCTCACCCTAGCTTTCTCCCTCACCCTAGCCCTCTCCCAAAGGGAGAGGGGACGATTAGCATTCATTTGAGATTAGATTTCGAGAGTAAGTAGAGCTGCCGATCCTAAAGCTCTTTGAGAATCTGGAATACCTTATTGTAGAAGTTTTGAATGTGATTCCGCATAATCTCTTCGGCGCGGTCAGCGTCGTGTTTCTTGATGGATTCTACCATTTCTAAATGTGTTTTCACAGCCTTAGGTAAGAATTCCAGGTGAGGAAGTGCCAGGTACCATAGTCGTTGCGAAAGACCGTAGTATTGCTCTAGAATCTCAGCTAGATATTTATTGTCCGCAGCATTAGCTATAGCTTGGTGAAATTTGTGATCCACATCAAAGAGTTTACGCGGTTCGTTTTTTGGGACTTTTGCTTGTTCCTGACAGAGTGCATTCAGCACCACCAGGTCATCGGCGGTGGCATGTTTAGCTGCCTGCCGGGCACAATATGGTTCCAACAATAGGCGAATGTCACTGATCTTTTGTAACTCGGCCACTTTGACATCAGTGACGTACAGCCCTCGGAGGGGAGCCTCCACCAGATGCTTGTGTACCAACAATTTGAGTGCCTCTCGAATCGGGGTAAGCCCCATGTCGAGTTCTTTGGTCAACTTGCTTTCGTCGATGGGGGCACCGGGTTTCAACTCTAGAGTTGTGATTTTTTCCCGAATGATTTCGTAAGCGCGTTTTGTATCTACTCGAATTAGTTCCATATTTGTTTTCCTGTTTGCGTAGCTCCGGTTTTTAGGTTATTGGTAAACGTCTAACGAAGCTACGCCTTGCTTTGCCACACGTCGTTTTGCGTGCATCCTCATGAACCCATTTGGTGTGCCTATTGCAACTTCAACGGCAATGGCAAAAAAACAAAAATAACTCTCTCCGTCTCTGCGTTAAAGCCTATAATTTCTGGAATTCGATGAAGCATGTGTATTCATTTCGACAAACGCGGTTTTCCTACTGCTTGTGCACGAATACGGTAGGAATCCAACCCGTCGGATATTTCTTCGACAGTTACTTGTGGAGTGTCTGCCCCGGAGCGTAGGGCTGCGTTCAGGGCGCGTTCCTGCCCAAGCTCGCGGGCGTGGGTGAGCGCATCTTCCAGTTCATCGTATTCGTCGCGGCTATCACGTGCCTGCACATAATAACTGATAATATCCAGCCCCGATCTGGATAGGTGAGGGTACACCAAAATCTCTTCGGTGACCACCACGCTGCCGGCAATTGCACCTACGGCGTTAGCAACGAAGTAGTAATCAGGTAAGACTAGTTTGGTGTGGAGTGCCTCGGCTACGTCCTTGAGCATGATCTCGGCAGGGGCACCGATGCCAATGATGGGGTCTTGCAGGCGGATTTGTGTTTCCAGTTGTGGATGTGAGGCGTGTAGACTGTTGCGGAAGAACCAGGTGCCGATGGTCTCTTTTGGGGTTGAATCGGTGGGGAGTTCTTTCCCGGTTAGGAATTTTATAATGGCTTGAGCGATTGTGTCCGTGATCTGAGACCAGATAAACTCGGTAAATTTGGGAATATCCCAGGAAAGATAATTGCTGAAGACTGCTAACCCGTATTTCGCAGCTTGAAGGTCCCAAGGATTATACCGCTTATCAATATGGAGTAAATCGGTGGAAGTGAATCCGGATTTACCGATAATCTCTTGCCGTAGAAGTTCATTGGCATTAAGCTGATTTTTATGTAAAAGTCCAGCCTCTTTGACTATTTCCGAGACAGGTTTTGGGCCATCGCGCAGCATGCCGACGAGTTTCTTTTCCTGGTTGCTTTTGATGATGTGCTCGTTTTTTGGCTCTCGAAGCAAGAACCAGTACTCTAACCAGTCGGGCGATGGGGCTGGCCATGATTCATGAGCCAGCATTTTCAAGTGTTTTTTTATCTGTGGGTGTTGATGGGCTAGATAAGACAAAGGGACTACTCGTTCGGGGCCAATGACGATGTTGTTTTTTCTATCAATGGTGATGTGGCTGTCTCCCCCCAAGCCAATGGAAAGCAAGTTGGCTGCTTTGACGGCTGTTTTGTAATTAGATACGGATGCTCCCTCTTCGTTGATGGTCACTTCTCCATTTTGGATCAATGCCAGGTCGGTGGTTGTTCCTCCTACGTCGATGACGAGGGCGTCATCGTGATTGGATAGGAATCGACCTCCGATTGCGCTGGCCGCCGGGCCAGAGTGGATGGTTTCCACTGGAGAACGGGTGGCGAATTCGGCGCTCATCAAGGTGCCATCACCACGCACAACCATCAGGGGCGCATCAATGCCGCGGCGATTCATGGCTCTGCGCACGGCAATAATAAAATCTTGCAGCACGGCAATCAGTGAAGCGTTCAACGATGCCGTAGTCGCTCGTTCGACAGAGCCAAGCTTTGTGGATAGCTGATGCCCCAGTACAATGGGCAGGTCGCAAACCTGGGAGATTGCCTTTTGGATTCGAGTTTCGTGTTCCGGATTAAGTGGGCTGAAGTAACTGGAGACGGCTATGGCATCAACTTGATCTTTGATTTGATTAGTTTTGGATAAAATTGCTGGTAAGTCTAAGTTGTCTTTTTCTTGACCAAAAAGATTATGACCGCCATCGAAGTAGAAATAATTTGGAGTAGCGAACTGTTTTTCCAGCTTAAAGGATACGATCAAGTCAGGATCGTACCCGATCAAGAAGAGTGCAACTAGCTTGCTTTTCCCTTCGGCAATGGCGTTAGTTGCCAACGTTGTTGAGATGGAAACCATTTGAATTGCATCAGGGTCTTGGATATCGATGGCTTTGATGACGTTTTCGATGCCGATGGAAAAGTCGCGTTTTGTGGTCAGGCTTTTGTGTGATGCCAGGACTTTGTGCGAGTGATATTCTAATAAAACTCCATCCGTGTAAGTTCCGCCGGTATCGATCCCCAGTACCAGAGTCTTGGAAGGCTTGTTTTTTTGTTCCAAATTATTGCCTCAGTGATTTTCGCATGTTGATAGTGGTAAAAAAGTAAGTGATGAAAATCTTGCGTGAGGTGACAGTCACCTATAAAATTGATCTACAAAACGAATCATCTTGCTAACCAGTGTGTTTTCTGTAACAAGGCATCTTTGTAGGTGACTGTCACCTGTTCATTTACTGTATAACCATCTCCCGCTTTTTGAATTATAGCAACATCAGGGGCGTGACTCGTTGGAGATGTTCCCCAGAGCGTAGTGAGGACTAGCCTCTGAAGGTGCACCTGAATCACGCCCCTATATAAGGAGTAGAGACGATTAAAAACAGATGGTTTTATCCAAACATATTGTAGTCTAACTCTTCGTCTTGGTGGCGTTCGTCAGCCAATTCGCAAATGCGGTGCAGTTCTTTGTGCATCTTTTCATCCATGAGTGGTTCTTCTTCCGCATCCAGGATTTCGACGACGCGTTCATGCACGCGGTCGCGGTAGGGTTTGCTGCCGGCGGCTTCCCAATTCTCCCAGTTTAGACGATCTGTGAGATCGGGGCGCCAGATGTCTGTCTTGAAGCGGTCGAAGGTATGATCATGATCGAGATAGTGACCACCCGGACCAACTTCGTCCATGACATCTAGTGCTTGCTCGGCGTCATTGACAGGGATGCCGCGCATGATGCGCTTGACCCGGTCGATGATCTCATTTGACGCAACCATCATCTCGGGGGAGCTGGTCAGACCTTGCTCCAAGTAGCCCACGTCGTGGATCATATTGCCGCCCGTTAACGCTGCCGTAGCAATGTTGATGGTGGCTTCCATGGCAGCTTGCTCGTCGAACATCTTGGAGTCGGAACAACCCGCGGTTTCGTATTCGGGCAGGCCCAGCCATTTGGTGATTTGGGTGTAGGCAGCACTTAGCAGGGCCATCTCTGGCGAGCCGTAGCAGTAGACCGTGGTTTTCATGTCCATGTTGGACATCAATCCGCCGATGATCAGCGGCGCGCCCGGCTTACGGGCTTGGCTGAGGAAGATACCGAACAAGCTCTCGGTGAGGGCCTGAACAGCGGTACCAGCCAGCGTGGTGGGTGATGTTGCTCCTGCCAGGGGGCAGGGTGTGTAGACAAAGGGAATTTCGTGATCCGTGGCGAAGAGCAGTTTCTGTACTACTTCTTTGGAGTGACTCAACGGTGAAACTGGCTCGATGTAAAGGGAAAAGATGGGCCCTTTTCTCCATTCATCTTTGCCACCCACGCGGATATAAGCCATCTCAAGTTGATCTTTAAGACCATCTAGGTCTACGGCCGTGATGTTGATAGGCTTGGTGGTGCCTTCGAGCATGGCCAGATATTGCCAGCGGTCATAGGTGCCGACAGCCGTATCTTGGACGATGCCCAGGGACATGTGGAAGTCGATATTGGGCAGCGACTGGGCGATGCGGGCTAAGTTTTTAACGTCTTTGTAGGTGGCACGGCGTCGCTCGCGGGTATAGGGATCAATGGTGAAAGGGGTATCGGAACCTGCGCCATAGTAAATAGCGTTTTTGTAAAGTTCCATCTTGTGTTTGCGGTCAGGCCCATAAACAACAACCTTGCGGGGTACGGTGGATAGGGCTTTATCGATCAACCAGGGCGGAACTTTCACCAACGCGCTGTCATCAGTTTTATCTTCGACGATCGCTCCTGCATCATGGGCAACTTTAATGCCTTCTTCTTCGTAGACGCGAACGCCCGTCTCGTACAGCACTGTCAAGGCCGAGAAATAAATTGCTTCGATCTCATCCTCTGTGAGCACCTCGAAGGTAGGGGTGGCGTTCACGAGATAATTCGTTTTCTTTACTTGCATGTTTGTTTCTCCTATTCTTCCTGATTTTTTTCAATAGCTCAGAGTTAAATTTCGAGTTATCAAAATATCAGGTTGATTTTGAAGCTTTTTTCAACTAGTTTGGGTGTTTCATCAATACTCGGGATAGCTCGGTCAAGAGACCGGCTACAGCGCTCGGTCGAGAGACCGGCTACAGCTAACCAGGAGGCCAGCTATAGCTAACTTGCCCCGATTATCAGGGGACTAAAATCCCTATGCTGCACTCACGAGTTGCTTGGCGAGTTCGGCACCAGATGGGGCGTTCGAGCCATATCCATCTGCTTTGATTGTATCGGCAAATTCTTTGTCCACTGGCGCACCGCCGACCATGATCTTGGTCTGATTGCGCAGTCCAGCTTCTTCGATAGCTTTGATGGTGTAGCCCATGGCTCGCATTGTGGTGGTCAACATCGCCGACATGCCAATAATTGCTGGTTGGTGCTCTTTGATGGCAGTGATGAATTCCCCTGGTTCAACGTTGAAACCAAGATTGATGATCTCGAAACCAGCGCCTTCGCACATCATGCTGACTAAGTTCTTGCCAATGTCATGTAAGTCATCTTTTACGGTGCCCATGACGATGGTGCCGAGCATTTCGGCTCCACTTGCGGCCAAGAGCGGACGCAGTATTTTCATGCTTGCAGACATGGCGTCAGCAGACATCAGAACTTCGGGGACGAACATGTCGCCGCGCTTGAAACGAACGCCGACTTCGTCCATGCCTACGATCAGCCCATTATCTAATATGTCTTTCGCAGACATTTCTTTTTTCAGGCTTCGATCGACAAGTGTGGTCGCTGTTTCAGCATCGCCTTCCAAAATAGCGGTTGATAATCTTTCGAATATACTACTCATGTTTTTTCTCCTCAGTTTGTTTTTCTTGCAATCACTCTGCTACACGTTCTTCCGCTCGGGCCAAGACATCTTTGATAACTTTTTCAGTCTCAGGCTTGATGGGAGTAGCTTTATGGGTAGCGAGAATTTCGTTGACGCGGGCAACCGTGCGATCCTTCATTGTTTTCTTGCCCATCATCTCCCATTCTTCGTAGTTGCGACGATCGCACAGCTCGGGATACCAGAACTCGGTCTTGTAGTATCGGCGGGTGTGTTCCTCGCGCAGATAATGGCCATTGGGGCCGACGTCGTGGATCACATCTACGGCCAGTGTGTCTTCGTTGACCTCGATGCCGCGGGTGATGCGCCGGGAATAAGCAATGGCTTCATCCATGGCACACAACTGGAAGACCGATCCGGTCATCGCACTTTCGGTGTAGCCTACATCGTGAGTTAGGTCTCCACCGCTGAGAGCGGAGAAGTAAACAGAGAGGGAGCCTTCAATCAAAGCTTGCTCGTCAAAGGTTTTAGAATCGGTGCATCCGCCAGTTTGCCACAGGGGCAATCCCGCGTAGTGGGCTAATTCGGTCAATCCGGCCATCATCAATGGCAGCTCAGGGGCGCCGTAGGCCAAGATCATTGCACTCATGTCCATCACGGAGAAAACACCGCCCATGAAGAAGGGCAATCCAGGTTGGATTGTTTGAGCAATCACCAGGCCCATCCAGGACTCAGCAGCACCCTGGGTGATTATCCCAGCGGGAGTCACAGGGGCGGTGCCGCCAGCGATGGGGCAGGGGGTGAAGATCAAAGGTATCCGTTTATTGGCTGCAAAAACCAATTTGTCCAGGGCTTCTTTGGTACTGACCAATGGAGACAGTGGCTCGCAGTAGTGGACATAGTTAGGACGTTGCTCGAAAGCCTTTTGCCCACCAGCTTCAGCAACGGCAATTTCGTGAATACCGGCCGAGTCGAATTTGTCGTAAGACCAGGCCACAATTGGTTTACTGGTATTGGGGAACATGCCCGCGAACTCGTAAAGTGCACCTAGTTCGTGGTGTACGTCGTTTACTGTGCCCAGAGATTCGCAAAAGTCGATATTGGGAAGGGCGTTGACGACGGTAGCAACTTTGGGAACATCGGTTTTCACGTACGGACGTCGTTCCATCGTTTCCGTATCAATAAAGTTGGGGCATGTTGGCCCAGGGCCAAAGTGGGCCCGTCCGGGACCGATGCGAATGTTGTTTTCTGGGTTTCCGTCACGGGCAAATAGCGTGAAGCTGCGGGGTGCTTTGCTGAGGGCTTCTTCGACCAGGTACGATGGAATGCGCACTCGTAATCCATCTACCCAGGCACCGGCTTGATGCAGAATATCGCGTGATTCTTCGTGGTGCACCTCGAGACCTGTGTATTCGAGCACATGCAGTACGCCATTATATAGTTCTTTTATTTGGTCATCTGAGAGCATCCGAAAACGGGTTCCGGAGTTTACTTTGTAATTAGTTCTCATTATCTTATTCCTTTCTGATAGGGAGCAGGAAATACAGAGCAGTTAGAATCGCTGGAAGGGTTTGTAATCCAAGCTGCGGCCTTCGGTGGTGGTAAGAAAGTAAGCGATATCTCGTTCCATTCGCTTCGCGAAGCATGCCCTGGTACGGCAGTGGAACACTTCATCACTTGCAATGCAACCACTACCCGGTTTTCAAACCCTTCAGCGTTTTTTACATATTTATTCCCGATTTATTGGCTCCTCTACGCGCTAGCAAACTTTTTAGCCAATTCGACAGCAGACGCGGCGTTAGATGCATAAGCATCAGCACCAATTTGATCGGAGAAGTCCTGGGTGACAGGCGCGCCGCCAATCATGATCTTCAGCTTGTCGCGCACGCCAGCCTCTTCCAGGGCTTTAATGGTATTCTCCATGTTGCGCATTGTAGTGGTTAACAGGGCGGACATACCGAGAATATCAGGTTCGTGTTCCTTTACTGCCTCGACGAATGCTTCGGGTTCGATATCTTTACCAATATCCTTGACATCGAAGCCGCCGCCTTCGCACATCATGCCGACTAGATTCTTTCCAATATCGTGCAGGTCGCCCTTGACAGTGCCTATCAACAATGTGCCGGTCATCTTTGCGCCGGATTCAGCCAAGAGCGGCCGGATCAAGTTCATCGAGCCTTTCATGGCGCGAGCCGAACGCAGCACTTCAGGAACGAACATATTCCCGGCTTTGAATTCGACGCCGACATGGTCCATACCGGGCATTAGCCCTTTGTCGAGAATATCTCCGGCAGTTAGTCCATCGTCCAGGGCATTCTCTGTAAGATCGACAATGCTATCTAAATCGCCTTTGATGACTGCTGCAGAAAGTTCCGATAAAATTTCACTCATGTTTTAATCCTCCTAAAGATTAGATATATTGTTTGATGGTTTTATGAAAATCGTTAATATGTTTTCGCATTCTTTGCTCAGCTTTTTGGGCATCTTGTGCCTCGATTGCTGAGAGAATCTCAATGTGGGCCTCCACGTCGACGTCTTCTGGCTTGGTATAGTTGATGGCTAGATGCCAAATCCGTGTCGAAAGGTCGTAATAATGTTCTACTGCTTTTTGTAAAAATTTATTGTGGGCAGCCTCGACAATCAGCTTGTGAAAATCTGCATCTAGATTAAACAGAATATCTTTGTCGGGTAAGGTGATTTCTTTGTATTCTTCAGCCAATTGCCTTAATTTAACAAGCTGCTTTTTACGGATATGTTGGGTTGCCAAGCGGGTTGCAAGAGCTTCTAGTTCGATGCGTACTTCGAAAATTTGCAACAAATCTGTGACCGCGATGTCTGTCACATACATGCCGCGCCGCGGCGTGACAGTTACCAAATTCTCTGCTTGGAGTTGCTTGATGGCCTCACGGATAGGAGTCCTCCCCAATCCTAGACTTTTCATCAGCTGTGCTTCACTGATGACATCTCCAGGAGATAGTTTGGTTTTGATTATTTGATCTTTGATTTGATGATAGGCTTTTTCCGCATTGGTTAGTTTCATTGCTTACGAACTTCCTTTTGGTAGTGGAGTTGAATGATGATTTACGTAACACCAGTGACAGTCACTTTCATCATTGCTCTGCATGCCTATGGCAAGTCAATATTTAACACCACCTTTTTTTTATTCTTCCTTTTGACGGGCGCGGTATGCTTTGATCCAGCTCATACCGTACTCATCACGCCCCATGCTTAAATCGGCGGCGAGAATGGCGATACTCACTTCGGACTCGAGCGGGTTGGTGATGGGGCAGGTTAGACCAGCATGGATGGACATAGCGATGAATGTGGAGTTGATATAGTGTCTATCAGGCATACCAAAAGAAATGTTGCTAGCCCCCATGGTAATGTTGACACCAAACTCTTCGACAATTTTCTCGATAGTATCCATGGCGATAAGCCCGGCGGTGTGATCAGCCCCCATTGTCAATGCCAGGGGATCAATGACGATGTCTTCTGCAGGAATACCTAGTTTACCGGCTCGCTCGATGATCTTGGCCGCTACCTTGAGGCGTGCATCGGCTGTTTCCGGGATTCCATCGTCATCCATGCACAGGCCAATCACAGCGGCGCCGTATTCCTTAACCAGGGGCAACACAGCTTCGAGCGACTTCTCCTCGCCGTTGACGGAGTTGATCAACGCCTTCCCTTCGTAGAGCTTCAGAGCAGCTTCTAACACTTTGGGGTCAGGGGTGTCGATGCACAAAGGTACGTCAGTGACTTCCATTACCGTTGTGAGAACTTTCTTGAACATGGCAACTTCATCGACGCCGGGGACACCAGCATTGACATCGAGAATTTTAGCGCCTGCTTCAACCTGAGATTTGGCATCTTTTCGGACAATATCGAAATCACCGGCTTTGAGCGATTTGAGCATTTTCTTGCGCCCAGTCGGGTTGATGCGCTCACCGATAATGACTGTAGAGTTGTCGCGGTTGATTTCTACGGTCTGGGTTTTCGAAGAAACAATAGTGGTAAGATATTTGGTCATATTACACCTCTTCTTGAAAACTAAAATGTTGATTTTTTACACATAAGTCTAGTATATTACAAATATATCAGATGTGGTAGGGCTTTTTAAAGAACTTTCTGAGTTTTGTAACCCTGTTTTGGGTAATTTGTCGTACTCCTTTTCTAATTTTACGCGCATGTGTCATTGCGGGATGGAGATTTCGCCACGGGATGTGACCACGCCGCAGATACCCCGATCCCCTTTCGGTATTGGGCCCGAAACCAAAACCCAGGCAAAGTGTGTCTACTTCGATCCTGACTCAGTAAGCGCAGCGGCGATGGTTTGTCCGCGCCGCGCTTGAATGATGCGACCGTTTACTTTGATGTTAAGGTTCTGGGTGTCGTTCATTAAATTATTTGGTATTGTGTCAAGCTGGGTGTGTTTGTAGGTATGGTAGTCGTTTATTTCCTACCCCCCTCAATCCCCCCGCCACGGGGGGAAGCTGACAAACTCTTTTACTGCCACGGAGGATAGCTAACAAACTATTCCCACGACATGGTAGGAAGTTGAAAAACTCTCTCACCGCCATGGGGGGGTAGCTGAAAAATTCTTCTCCCACCACGGAGGGAAGCTGAAAAACTCTCCCCCCGTGGTGGGGTGAGCGACAGGGGGGAATAACTATCACCTATGTACTGGTCTCAGATATCTCTTACGTCCATGATTTTTACTACCAGTGGCTTGATGATTTCAATTAGCTTGTCTTTGCTAATATCGGCCACTTTGAGATGGCAGCCCCAATTGGTGGGGTCTTCCCCCAGGAAAGTATTCAGGGCCAGGATGAGACCGCCTTGTTCGGTGATTGTAGAGCTGATTTGCGCCAGTGAGCCTTTGAAATTGGGAGCTAAAGCAGTCAAACGCACGCCTTTGTCTCGGGCCATCATAAGTTCGAGGAATGTCTTAAAAATATCAGACTCGGTGATAATTCCAACTACCACTTCATCACGAATCACGGGCAAACCGCCAATGTTATTGTCATTCATAAGACGAGCAGCGTCTTCGATAGGGCAATCTTCTTCGACGGTGATGACATCTTTGGTCATTGTCTCTTTTACCTTTACTTTATTGAGAAGGTAGGTTATTTCCCATACATTCAACGACGTGACCGGGGATGGGGATGCGTATAGCAGGTCTGTGTGGGAGACAATTCCCAATAATTTATCTTCTTTATCAACGACGGGGAAGCGATGTACTTTCTCGCGCCGCATCCAATCCAGAGCATCAGCTATTGGAGTGTCGGTTGTGATGGTGATGGGATTAGGTGTCATTCGGTTTTTTACTAGCATTTTTAATCTCCTTTGTTGTAGAATGTGGTAAGAATTGATTGAAAATACTCGTGATATAGGTGACAGTCAGATTCTACCACCACCCAGAAAATTTGTGGGTGTTCATTTGGTTAGGTGTGCACGCAAATGTTGTTAGATGTATCGATAGTGAGCGAATGTCGGTCTAGCGCTGCGAAGCGTTTGATTGCGAAGCAGTGTATCGATACCAGTGAGTGGATTCCTGGAAGTAATATCTCTTTGGCAAGGTGCTTGGTCTCGATATGTTTTCTTCTAACTATAGTCGAAAACACTCGACCGGCGCAGACAGGGATTGATGACAACCCTTGAGTGCATACTATGGTTGGCTGTCGGCTTTTATGTCAAGCCAGTTGTGATGAGCTCGTAGTGGCGAATGAGGAAGCGTATTACTCTGTTTGGGCTGCGACGTAGGTTTGTAATTGGCGCCGCGTTGTTTTATCCATGCGTGGGTCTTCGTGTTCGGCCAGTAAATCTTGCCAACGCTGTCGGGCGCGAGCGGCTGCGTCTAATTGCTCACCCCCCCACCAGGCCTCGATTCCGCTGCGGTCGGAGAGATTAGGCTGCCAGAATTCGGTGCGGCAGCGATCAAGTGTGTGATCCTCTCCCAAGAAATGACCACCAGCGCCAACTTTAGCGATGATATCATAAGCTAATGTTTTGGGATTGACATCGATACCTTTTGTATAATGGCGCATCATGCCGCACAATTCATCATCCATCACGAATTTTTCGTACGAAAAAGCCAGGTAGGAACCAAGGATTCCGCCGGCGTGCAGCACGAAGTCAATGCCGCTGTTGATGGTGGTTAACATGCTGAACATAGATTCATATCCGGATTGTGCGTCGACTGTGCTGGAATCTGTAAGTGCTCCGCCGGCTCGAGTGGGGAGGCCATAATGGCGGGCAAGCTGTGCATGTACTTTGATGTACAAAGAACATTCCGGCCCTCCCAGCGCCAGCGCGCCAGTCCGCATATCAATGTTAGTGGATGTAGAACCGTAGATAGCGGGCGTGCCGGGACTGACAAGCTGAGTTAACGTGATCCCGGCCAGAAGCTCGGCGTTTTGCAATGCGACCACACCGGACAAGGTGATTGGCCCCGTAGAACCAGCCATAATAAGTGCGGCAATGATCAGTGGTTGGCGGGCGCGGGCGTAGGCGATTGTTGCTTCGATCATATCCGTCCCGTAGCCTAGGGGGCTGAGAGGATTGATCAAACCTACGGTAAAGGGCTGTTCCATTTTTTTCCCGAAGAGGATCTCTGCCATTTCCATTGTATGCAGCGCGCCTTCTTTGCCTTCGGTGCTGCCTATGAAAGGTTTGTCGGAGTGCACCATAGATGCATACAGCATCTCCAAGTGAGCGGTATCGCTGGAGACATCACCCGGTTCGACAAGCAAGTGGCCGCTCATATCTTGGTTGGGTAGTGCGTGGGCCAACTTGACCAGATTGTGATAGTCTTCCATCGTCGGAGAGCGTTTGCCCTCTTCGTAATCTATCACGAAAGGCGCTCCATAGCCGGGGGCAAAGACAGGTTCGCCGTCACCAACGATGATACTTTTATCGGGGTTGCGAGCTTGAATTGTGAATTGTGACGGAACCTGCTCAACGGCGTCCATGACTTGCTTTTCGGTCAAGTAGACAGTCTGCCCATTAACTTTGACGCCGTTCTTTTTGAAGATATCAATGGCTTCGTCTTCTGGAAAGCGGATGCCCTCGTTTGCCAGCAATTTCATGCTGGTGTCGTGGATTGACTGGATATCGGATGACGAGAGAATTTCGCGCTGGTTATTTGACATGGTATTCTCCATTGTGAATATTTTAGTTTGTGCTAGTGTCCTCGCAGGAAGCTGCTGCCTTCGAGTTTTATGCCTTCTTCGTAGCGGGTGGGGCGTAGCGGATTGTCTTCAGGTTTCATTTCACCGGTTACTAAATCAGCTATTCGTTTGCCTGCCGCGGGAGAGAGCATCACGCCTGCCCAGTAACCACAATTCAGATAGAAACCGGGCGCTTCAGGAACTGGCCCAATCAGGGGTTGATCGTCAGGGGTATAAACGTAATGTCCCGCGCTGGTGATTACATCGCTGGCTTTGAGATTTTCAGCAATCTCTTCCCAGAAGGGGAAAAGTGGTAGTAATTTTTCAATGTTCTGGGCCGCAAAGTAACGGTCAGTGGGGATATATTCAGAGGGTGCGCTTTTTGGCTCGTTGGGGTCAACCCATCCTATAAGAGCGCCACCAGTTTCTGGCCGCCAGTATGAATCTCGAGATATGTCAATTGAGAGGGGGGCGTTTGGGGGGATTGTCGCCCTGGGGGTGATATATGCCTTTTGGCGGCGGACTGGCCATAGGGGGAGTTCTAGGTCGAGCATATCTCCCACGACTCCGGCGAAGGGGCCGGCGGCGTTGACGACCACGCGCGTGGCTATGTGCCCTCGATTGGTTTCTACTCCGCTGACACCCTGAGCGTCTTGCGTGATTCCTGTGGCTTTGGTGCTGACCAAAAAGCGGGCGCTGCTGCCATGAGCAAATCCCTGAGTGGCTTCATGAGTTGAAAGCCAGCCGTCTTTTTGCCGGAATGTGGCCGCGACAGCTCTTTGGCTGATGTACGGGAAGCGTTGGCGCACTTCATCACCGCTGAGATATTCTGAATCGGTCACTCCAAGGCTGTGGTGCGTTTCAACTGCGGCTTTCACGTCGGCAATCATTTCTGCGTCATCGGTGACAAAGAGGTAGCCCTGGTGGTGAATATCAATGTCAATATCGGGGATGCCGATGATCTCGGCGAAGTTTTCGAAGATTTCTATGCTGGGGATTGCCAGCTCGGCCATGGTAGGCTCGGTGAATTGGGCGCGGAAACTCTCGATGGAGTTGGGCGTGGTTAGGGTCGAGAGGCCCTCGCGCATCTCCACCAGGACGGTATCCAGCCCGGCTCGTGAGAGCCAAAAGGCCGTAGCCGTGCCGACGATGCCGCCACCGATGACGACGGCATCAGACGTTTTTGGAAAGGTTTCCTCGGTTGGGGCGAATATTTTTTTCATGTTGTAAGCCTTTTTTGTTTCCTCTTTCTCACCAAGTGAGCCCCTTCGGCTTGTTAAGCCTCTCTCTTAGAGCGAAGTGCTCTGATTTTACCTAAAACCCATTGGTAGAAGCCTGAAAAACCATCGGGATAGTATATCATCACCAAGATCATTAAGATACCATAGATGACATTGTGTATACCGGGTAATTCGGTCAAGCTTGATCGCAAGAATTCGATTAAGAAAACGAAGGGGAAAGCTATAGCTATGCCGCCCCAAAGGCTGCCGCGTCCGCCGATATAGGCAATCGCCAGCACTTCAACGGTTTTGGATGTGTGCATCAGTGTCATGGGGGTCAGCGAACCGAAGTAATGGGCGTAGAATCCACCCAGCCAGCCGGCGAAGAATGACGAGATGGTAAAGTTGAGTACTTTGTACTTGGTGGGGTTGATCCCGGAGGCGCGAGCAGCATCAACGTTCTGGCCAATAGCCTTGAAAGCCAATCCGTAGTTGGATTTCGTAATCAGTTTGAGGGTGATAAAGGTGATCACCATCATGCCAAAGATGATGTAGAAGTAAGGCCGGTTGGCTGCTGTTTCCAGAAATCTTGGGGGGGCCATCCCTAAAGGCCCGCGGGTCCATTCGGTCATGTTGTTGATGATGCCCATTAGCGCAATGCCTACAAACCATGCCATCACTGCGGCGTAGATGCCGCGCAGACGTAGGGTCAAAAGGCCCAACAAAAAGCCCAGTAGCCCGGCAACAATGGCGCCAATCCAGATACCGATCCAGGGAGAAATGCCTAATTGGGGTATGATGAAAGGTTTAGTATTGGCCAGCATGCCTGATGTGTATGCTCCCAAGCCCAGGATGGCGGCAAAACCGAAGTTCACCACATTGATGTAACCGGCTGTGAAGTCGAAAGCCACCGATTGCGCGGCCAGAAACGCGCCCATGATCATCCATCGGATAATATGCTCTTGGTTAAAGGGTGGAATGAAGGGCAGAACGGCGATAATGATTAACAGAATTAGACCTAGAGGTGTAAATCCGATACGATTTAGTAAATCTACGATGCGTTTCCAAGTGTTATTTTTTAAAGCGTTATTCATGAGTCGTTCTCCTATATTGTTTATTGCTCTTGGATGCTTTTGACTTCACTGCCGAATAGTCCAGACGGAGCGATTAGCAATACCAGTACCATCACAGCAGTGGGAATTACGGTTTCCCAGGTGATGGTGAAGAAAAGTTGTGTGGATGTCTGGAGCAAAGCGACGATGAAGCCGCCCGCAATAGCACCGACTACATTTCCTAGTCCAGCCAGCATGACCACGTACCAGGCGAAATAAAGTGGTTTCACCCCCACCGTGGGATAGGCCTGGAACATAAAAAGCAAAGTGGCGCCTGCGATGGCTGCCATGGCTGTAGCTAGAGAGAATGTCAGCGTTTGGATGAAGTTTAGGTTAATGCCAACGAGTTGAGCGCCAGTTTCGTCTTGTGAGACTGCCCGGATCGCACGCCCAGTTCGCGTTTTGCGTAGGAACCACCATAAGACGCCAATGGTTACGACGGCGATGAAAAAGGCGACTAATCGGTCAAACGACATGCGGGCGCCCAAGATTTCAACCGGTTCTATATCCCAGTACTTAGGAATCCCTCTAAAGTTGGTACCAAGTACCAATACTGTGCCATTGGTCATGACGAAGGATAAACCTACTGTCAGCAAGAAGGCGTTCATGATCCATCCAGATTTGGTTCTATGCCTCAGAGGCGCGAAGACGAGCCGCTCAATGATTACACCAAGAATGGCGCCCGCCACTCCTGCGGCTAGAACACCGGCGAAGGGAGCAATGTTCTTTAGGAATGTGCTGGGGTTTTCTCCCAAGGCTTCTATCAACGGTGTATAAACAAAGTAAGATATATATGCCCCAACCATGAAGGATTCTCCATGGGCAAAGTGGGGGACGTTCATAACACCAAACACAAGAGCTAACCCAACAGCCAGTAATGCCCACATTCCACCGGACACAATTGTGTTGATGATTTGTGCGGATCCGCCTTTGATCCCGATGGCGATTAGTAGTATCAGTGAAAAGGCAGTTACAATTGTGAGGGAGAGATTGTCTTTGATTTGGGTCATCAGATTTTTTTGGGTCGTTTGTGCTGCAACTGTATCATTCGCCATAGAATTTTCTCCTCAATATGTGTGCGTAGCGTTTTTTACGATGGAGCAATCTCTTGATAATTGGATGAGATTACTTGCTTCAAGAGCATGCTTCGCGATTGCCCCGGAAAAGAACTTAAGACTTGCACGTAGTCCCCTGGGGGATGACAGCGCCTTTTGCTAAGGTAGTTCCAGAGTTTAAGACCTTCCAAAAATTGGGTGTTTTCGGGATGAATAGAGTAATTTTAGAAGGCCTATTTTTCTGGAATGGTCTAATCTCAGATGCCGAGATATGCGTTTCTAACATGCTCGTTTTGTTTTAATTCTTGGCTTGGCCCTTCCATGACTATGCGCCCTTGCTCCAAGATGTATGCCCGGTCGGTGATGTTGAGGGTGGCGTTTACGTTCTGCTCTACGAGCAAGATTGTCACCCCTTGATCGCGCAGTTGCAGAAGGGCGTCAAAAACATCGTAAACCAAGCTGGGTTGCAGGCCAAGAGAAGGTTCGTCAACCAACATAAGCTGTGGATTCGACATCATGCCTCTAGCGATGGCCAACATTTTGCGTTCTCCGCCACTCATTGTCCCGGCTAGTTGGTCTTTTCGTTCCTCTAGGCGAGGGAACAGGCTGAAGATAAAATCCAGAGTTTCAAGTTGGGTGTCTTTGTCGGGCACAGCATAGGCTCCCAAGAGTAGGTTCTCGCTCACGGACATGGCAGTGAAGAGATTTAGCTTTTCTGAAACGTAGCTGATGCCCATGCGACTGATCTCATGCGGAGGCGTGTTATTGATAGATTTTCCGTTGAATAATATCTCTCCGTCATTGGGTTTGATTAATCCGGCGATTGTTCGAAGGGTCGTGGATTTGCCAGCCCCATTGGGACCTACTAAAGCTACAAATTCCCCTTTTTTAACATGAAGGGATACATTCCATAATACTTGGAGGAAGTCGTAACCTGCGTCAATTTTCTTTAGTTCAAGCATTGGGAATTTCCTCCTCTCCCAGATATGCCTCGATGACTTTGGGATTTTGTAAGACTTCGTTTGGGGTACCCTCAGCGATTGTTGTTCCGTACTGGATGACCATAACGCGATCGCAGATACCTTTGATTACTTGCATAATATGCTCTACCGCGATGATAGTTACGCCTGTGTCCCGGATCCTTTTGATTAGTGTCATAATAGATTCAAGTTCGCCGCGTGTCAACCCGGATGCCAACTCATCCAGTAGTAAGAGTTTTGGTTGGCAAGCATACGCTCTTGCCAAGTCGAGACGCTTGAGCTGCACTGTGTTGAGTCGCTCTGCAGGAGTATCTATGGGAAGGGGGAACTCCACAAAATTTATTGCTTCTCTGGCGCGTTGATTTGCGGGCTTCAAGCCAGTTTTGGTGACACCAAAGATCGCACCGACTTTTACGTTTTCTAAAATGGTTAGTTTGGGGAATGGTCGAGGAATTTGAAAGGTTCTAGCCATACCTTTCCGGCACATGACATTGGCTGGTTCGCCTGTGGTTTCTTCTCCTGCGAAATAGATGGCACCATCGGTGGGAGGAAATGCGCCTGATATAGAGTTGAGAAAAGTTGTCTTTCCAGCACCATTAGGGCCAATAAGCCCGTAGATTTGTCCCTCCTCGACTTGCATGGAGACATGGTTTACGGCAGTTAATCCCCCAAATCTTTTAGTGACCTCTTTTGTATCAAGTAACATTATTGATTGCCTCTCTAACTAAAAAAAAGGAGGGGCGGGGACTAGCCCGCCTCCCCTTTTTTGTAATAAAAACCCAACTAAGGTTTCGGAGCGAAATCTTGAACTGCCCATTGTGGTGGATAGATGATCTTGCCTTCACCGTCGAAGTACTGCAGGACGGGGAAGATGTAGTAACCCTCACCTACGATAGGATCAGGAATCGAATCAGGTGAAGCGGCGTATTCGTCCATCACGATGCCATCGGTGTAGGACCACTCACCGGTCCAAAGGTTCTCTTTGATGAAATTATAGATGGTTTCACTGCTCAGTTCACCGTATTCCTCGATAGTGGCTTCAGCCACGGCGATGAACATATTGACGCCGTCGTAGGAGAGACCACCAGCGCAGGCGCTGGGCGTAAAGCCAGCTTCGGACTCGAAGGCCTCGGCAAAGGCTTTGCCTTCTTCGGTGGCCCAACCGGGAATCTGATCAATGACGTAGTTGGAAGCCTCGCCGGTGTTCTCGTACCACTCGCCAGCCCAGCCGAGACCATCCATGATGATCAGGCTCTTCAGTCCGACTTCGTCAGCCTGCTTGATGAAGGCAGAGGCAACAGGCAGTGCCGCGCTTGTGCCAGCAATCAGAGCAGGGTTAGAGTCCTTGAATTTATTGAGCAGCGGGTAGAACTCAGTCTGGTCAATGGCGAAGTATTCTTCGCCCACCTTTTCCCAACCATTTGCTATGAGTTGTTCCTCGATGGCCATACCGAAACTGCGGCCCCAATCGGTGTCCTCTCCGTATAAAGCGAAGGTCTTGGCTTCGGGGGCAAAGGTGCCATCAGCGATGGCAGCTTCTAACATTTGCACGTAGGGGATGCACATCTTCGCGGGAGTGGCCCAACCTTTGTACATCCAGTAGCCGTAATATTCAGGATCGGATGCGAAGGTCTCGTTGACCACTTCGGTGGCGCCAAAGCCGAAGATGTGGGGAATTTTGTGCTTGGCAGCCATTTCCATAGCGGAAACCGAGACGGAGCTGTGCCAGTTGAGCACGCCTGCCTGGATGCCATCCTGGACGACGGCTTGCTCATAGGCCTGGGAGGCCTTGGCGGGGTCAGATTGAGAGTCAATCCAAACCGGCTCGATCGTGTATGGCCCAATTTGCCATCCAATGGCTTCTAAGGCCATATTGGTTGATTGTTTGAACTCATCACCTGTGCGGGCGCTTGGTCCACTGAAAGGTCCAAGGATGCCCAGTTTGAAAACCTGTTCTTCCTCAACTACTTCAGCTTCTTCGGCTTCCTCAGCCTCTTCAACTACTTCGGCTTCCTCAGCCTCTTCAACTACTTCGGCTTCCTCGGCCTCTTCAACTACTTCGGCTTCCTCGGCCTCTTCAACTACTTCGGCCTCTTCAGCTTCCTCAGCCACTGGCTCTTCGGCTGCTGGCTTGCATGCGCCGAGTACCAACGTCAGCGATACTAGGATCGCTATGATTATAAAAAGGTTCGTTCGCTTAAACTTCATGTGTTACTCCTCCTATCAGAGTATGTTATATGATGTTATTTTATTCGGAAAGTGGGGAATTTTAGTTATATGTATTTGTGTGTTGGTTATCACCTCCTTTCGATGATGCTTAGGTAGTTCTAAAAAAACAGGTCTTTTTCTGGAACGGCCTTAACTCACAACTACTTGTTTATTTATACGCATACTCAGCAATTCCAGATATACGAGCCTTTGATGTAAAAACAAAACCGCCAAAGTTCACGTAGTTTGTATGAACTGCCTGGCGGTTAAATTTCTGACATGCAGATAAAAGCCTCCTTGACTTTACTGGAGCAATATCGCTACGATAATCAAACGTATTCTTATCGCATTTTACTCGTATATTGGAAATATATCAGAAGTCGGAGAGCTTGTCAACATCTTTTTGGGCTTCTATCATGGCAATTGTATATGAATAATCAGTAGCTTTTTAAGGGATAGCGAGGGTCTCCTGACCGAGCGGCTGCGTGCGTTTCTGTTCGGTCGTACAACCCAGGGTTTGCCAGGGGCGCGCATGCGGATGCACGCAAAGCGAGCGTGCTTCGCGAAGACCTTCACTATCCTTGGTTAGATTAGGGCTGTATATTCAATCCTTTATCCGATCGCCCTGATTATATTGCTTTCGATGACAGCGATGGAATGTTTCGACAATACAGCAACAGGTGCATTGCACTTAGGGGAGTGCGTTGCACCTGCGAGGTGGTAAATACAAGATGTTTCCTGTCGCCCCAATGTGCAACGCACCAATGATATCTCGTTCCATCCGCTCTGCGGTGGAACACTTCATACTTACAATGCAACCACTACACAAGATGTTTCCTGTCGCCCCAATGTGCAACGCATCGAGAGCAAATGCAATGCACATCCTCTTTGAGCAAGTTCGTTTACGGTTTGATAGAAAGATACTTTACTCCTCAGCTTTTTGAATGACAGCATCTAAGGTCTCAGCAATGCTTTGGTCTAAAGCCGCTGGTTCGTAAGTCTCGAAGACTTCACGAACTTTGGCACTTGCGCGATCCCCCATGGTCAGCTCCCCGTCAAGTTCCCATTCTTCCCGAGATGAGCGGTCAAAGAGTTTGGGAATCCAATTGCGGCGGAAGTGTTGGAAGGTGTGGTCGTCGCCTACAAAGTTGCCACCCGGCCCAACACGGTCAATAGCCTCCAGAGCGATGGTTTCATTGTCGATCTCAATCCCACCCATGAAACGTTTCACCAGACCGGCCACCTCATTCATGGCTACAATTTGCTCATACGAAGCGGTTAATCCCGATTCGATGTAACCGACATCGTGGATCAAATTTCCACCTCCCAGCGCCGTAATCATCATCCAAATTGCACCTTCCGCGGCGGCTTGTTGGTCGAAGGCTTTTGAGTCAGAGCAGCCAGAGAAGCTGAAGATTGGCAATTTGTAATAGTGATACATCTCGCTGAAAGCGGTCATCGCCAGCATGAACTCCGGCGCGGCGTAGGAAATTGCTCCCTTGGCCATATCCATGAAAAGGATGCCGCCCGCACCGATCACTGGCGCGCCCTCGCGTACAAGTTGGGTGATCAGCAGCCCGCTGAGTGCCTCGGCGTTAGCTTGCACTAGTGCGCCAGCAACGGTCACCGGAGCGGTGGCGCCAATCATCATGCCGGGTGTGTAGACGACCGGCAGGCCTTTGTCTGCCAGGAAAAGTAATTTTTCGCAGCTCTCTTCAGCGTGGGTCAAGGGGGAAATGGGCTCACTGTACAGCGCCATGAAAGGATTTCGGCGCAGGGCTTCGGCACCACCGGCGACAGCTTCCGCCATTTCGACGATGGCTTTCAGGTTTGAACGGCTCCAGGCGGTGTAGATGATGGGCTTGGAGGTGTTATGAACCATCTCCCGAAAGTGATACAAGTCCGAGATAGACTCGGTCACATCAGAAGCGATGCCCATGCACATGAGAAAGTCAATGTGCTCTAAAGCGTCCACCAATTTTGCCACATTAGCCACATCTTCCAATACGGCTTTTCGGCGCTGGCCGGTATAGGCATCAATAACAAAGGGCGTGTCAGACCCAGTTCCATAGTACCCTTTGCGGCCTTCCAGTTCCATGGCGGGATTTCCGTCTCGGTCGCACAACACAACCCTGCTGGGCGCGACGCGGATGGCCCAATCAATCAGGTCAGGTGGGATGCGCACACGGGCACCATCCAGCCAGCATCCAGCTTCTTTCAGTAACTCGCGCACCTCGGGAACGAGCACATCCACCCCGGTGCGGCGGAGTACCTCCAGAGTCGCACTGTGAATCTTGCCTTTTTGCTCGTCACTGAGCAGATGAATGCCGGGACTTACTTGAGCAGTAAAATTGCTGTTGATCATCTTTTCTCCTTTACTATTTTGAGACGATTTCTAATTCAATTCTTGGGGTGGTTCACGGTTAAGATAAAACTTTTTGTAAAATATCTCAGCGCCGGTCGAGTGTTGCCGTTGCCTTTGCCGTAGGCATGCAAAGCAAGGCATGCAAAGCAAGGCACGCAAAGCAAGGCACGCAAAGCGCTCGCTGTAGTTTTGCGAAGCACGCAAAGCGACCGAAAATGTATCGAGACCTAGCGGCCTAATACAGCAATATTCCCTTCCCGCAAGGGATGCCTTCGGCGCAATAACCCGCAAACTTG
>JAYELX010000560.1:0-6735 GCA_034717875.1 Chloroflexota bacterium
TGAGTACCGGGCAATTCAGCGGGGGTCGCCCAGTGCGGGAAAGCCGCACGCTGGTAAATATGGGGAATTAACCCCATCGCGACAACGGGGAGGGAGAGGCTTTATCCCCTCTCCCTTACCCTCTCAAGTTATGTGGGCCATATCGGGAATCTAGCTACCTGACACTTTTAAATTGGACACGGATTGACGCGGAAAAACGCGGATATTTCAATAATTCGTGGCTCAAACTTGTGGATTTTAGGCACATTTTCAGGTCTTTCCGCGTTCATCCGCGCTCGTCTGCGTCCAATTAGATGAAACTGTCAGGTAACTAGATCGGGAATTACTGGCTTCGCAATGACATTTTTGGGATAGTTATTTTCTTTCAACCCCTTAAATGAATTTCAGGACTCTAACGCACGCTGATAACCGAAACAGTCATTCGCTTTCTACTTGATCGCCAACAAGATAGGAAATCCAGCCTCCACCGTTGAATCGGGAAACGCCGCCTTCCGTACCGGCCCAAATAATGCCGTCATGGTCTACAGCGAGTGCCATGATGTTCCTGTTGAGCAAACCATCCTTCTCGGTGTAAACAACCCAGGTTTGACCATCAAAGCGCGTCACGCCTTCGGCAGTAGCAAACCAGACATCGCCCTTTTGATCCACCTCGATATCCGCGACGCTATCATCTCTCAACCCATCCTCCTCGCCATAGGTAATCCAGCGATTATCTTCGAGACGGGAAACCCCGTGGCGGGTGCCAACCCAGACTACCCCATCCTGAGTTACAGCAATGTCAGTGATGGCATTATCAGCCAGGCCGTCTTCAACATAGTAGGGGGTCCAATTGAAACCGTCAAACCTAGTTATGACAATGTTGCTATTGTAACCTCCAAACCAGATGTCCCCATCTTGCGCTGCAGCCACCGCACTGATGCCTGGATCTGGCAGCCCATCTTCGGCCGTGTATGTACTCCAATCCTGGCCATCGTAACGATAGGCGTAGTAAGGAACGGCAAGCCAGATATCGCCATTTGGTGCTACCGCGATGTCGAAGACGGTGTTACCTTCATCGTCCGAACCATCGTACTTTGTGTAAGTGCGCCAACGATTGCCATCGAAACGGAAGACGTCTCCATTTAACCAATCGCCAAACCATACATTGCCTTTATTATCCACAGAGACGGCTGCGATCCAAGCCCCCTTCAGATTGTTCTTTGCAGCAAAATGGGTGCACATACCGTTAGCTGGCTCCGATAACCGCAGGGCACCTTCAACTCCAAGAAGGCCATTTCCTCCGACAACCCAGAGGTTACCTTGCTGATCGAAGGCCATATCACGCGGCCAGAAAGCTGGGCTATCCGGTTCGTCGGATGGGCGCAGAGTGGTGCAAAGAACCGGAGTAGGAATGGATGTCTGCTGGCATGCTGAGGCAAGTAGTGTGATCAAAACAAAACCAACAAACATGAGTTTATCCTTACTACTGAAAATCTGATGAAAGTTAGCCATTCTACTTTTCATTGCGAATGCCACTACCAGAACCGGCTTTAACCCATTCTCGTGAGTGAGGTGTTTCCTTTTCAAGAGGTTCTTCGTCTGCTTGATACCAACCAGCTTGGGTCAAACGTAGGTCGCTATAGACAGTTTTGAAATCGCTTGAATGAGGGAATATGTCTTTTATGTCTTTGGGTTGCTTCAAGCCCGCGCGCCAAGCCTTTTTCTCGACTGTACCAATGATTAAATAATCATTCCCGATAGCGGAGGGATCATATTCGCTGAACATACCGTAGAGTAAATGTTCGATTTCGGATTTATGAGCCATAAGCAAATCACACTGATGACAGTAACGACACGTGTAATTCAAAGCAATCAGATTCAACGGGTCAATATGAATGAGTAAAGGAAGTTTACGCTGGCCAGTCTTGCGTTCGCAGTAAGGGCAACGAGAAAGACGTTTGTCAGGGTAGGGATTTAGAACAAAGTTGTATTTTGGCGGTAATTCACCAAGATGACGTTTCTGGTTTTCTGGCATATCTCAATTACCTCTCGATTGTTACCCGAACTAGCGCCGGGGACAGCGCAATGAGCGGGGATGTTACTTTAAGAAATACGTGCAATTTGGGATTGCGTTGCACTTGTGGGGCAGTGAAATACCGGCTGTTTTCCAACGCCCGATGTGCAATGCATCAATAGCAGATGCAATGCACATCTCTAGTTCGAGCAAGTTTGTTTAGGAATGAGAATTAAATAACTTGCGCATAAAACCCGACAGGTTTCCACAATCGTCTTTGAAAAAGCGCATCTGGGTTACCTGAGACCGCTTTTGGATGAGATTCCACTAAAAACCTGTCGGGTTTGAAACCAATAAATGGGAAAGTTATTTAATCACGATTCCTTTGTATTTACAAAACGAGAACTAACTGCGAGCGCGCTCAACCACGTCGACGATTTCAGGCAAGTCGAGTCCCAATTCTTCAAGCTTCGCTAAGGTGGGGATACCGTTCTCGTCCCAGCCGCGGCGCGGGTAGACCGCATCGACCAATTTTTCGTATTCCGATTCGCGATGAGCGCGCAGGCGGGCGACTTTCTCTTCGGTATCCAGGCCTGAGGGGTCAATGCCGACCAGTTCCTCGAGCTGCTGATCGTATCGCTCGGCGCGGGATTCGTATTCTGCCACAGTAACGGGACCCACTGCACGGTAGGGGGGGTAATCGTGCTCACGGGTTCCGAATCCCAGCCTCAGGGCCATGATCCTCTGCAAATTGTAGACTTTCTCCGAGGCAAAGACTAAATCTGCTTCCGTAACACTTTTGCCCGTCATCCCTTCCACCAACCATGTATAATTCTCGATATGTTCGGGGAATTTGTTGGGAGCATCGGTTTCATCGTTGCCCTCGGGGGTGATGTCGTTCCAAGGGAGCTTGCACAACCCATGCAGGCTGAACCAGGTGCGGAAGATGGGGAAGAAATAAAGTGCTTCGGCTTTGTCTTCGAAGGTGGGAATTTGGTTGTGGACAAAATCCTGGAAAATCAACCAGGCCTCATCATGCTGCGCGCCTTTGTTGGCCAGAGCGTAGCCACCTTGTTGGGCCAGAGATTCCTTGGTGATGTACTCCGAAACCTCCATGCCCTTGACTTCCATGCCAATATCTTGCAAGAATTCGGCGTTTGCGCCAAACTCTTCGACAAAGTATTTTTTCATGTAGCGGACGCCCTGCCCAACTATGAGGCCGAAGCCCTCGCCCCGGGCCAGTTGATGCAATATCTCCAAAACGGCGTCAGCATTGCCCCAAACAAGCTCCAGGCCGCCGGTGTCTTCTTTATCGATTTCTCCAGCTTCGTAACATTCCATCGCAAAGGCGACAGAGTCGGCGAAAGAGATTGTGTCGATGGCGTAGGTGTCGCAATAGAAATTCATTTCGATAAGCGCGATGGGGTCGAAGTTGCCGATGTTGGAACCCAACCCGGCCGCGGTTTCATATTCGGGGCCGTCCACCAAAACAGGGTCTCCAGCATAGGGACCTGTTTGCAGGGGGAAATGATCCACGCCGTGGGAGCAAGACATAGTGCAGCCCAGCCAGCAGCCATCGGGAAGCCCTTGGGTAAATTTATCTTTCCATACAGTTGAGTCGATTTTGTGTGCGTCCGGGTGAGAGCCATACTGAAAGTTTTTCGTCGGCAGCAGGTCGAAGTGATCCATGATTTCGACAAGATAGGGCGTACCCACCTTGCGTATCTGATTTTGCTCGTCGTCAAATTTGACGATTTCGGCGTTAATCCGTTTACCGGCCTTGCGGATCAAATCCATGTCAGCGGGATTGTTGCTGTCGCCGCGCACGCTGCTGTAGCGCACAACAATGGCTTTGATATTTTTGTCTCGGAATACACGCCCAGACCCGCCGCGGCCAGCCTGCTTGACCCGGACTTCTTTTCTGCGTGTGTCGTACCAACTCAGGTTTAGCATGCCATAAGCGCTATACTCAGCAGACTGCCCAGCAGAGACAACGGAAACGCCGCGCTTGCCTTTCTCATCCTTTGAGTACATTTCAGTGAGTTGAGCACCAATTAGGTGTGAGTCAAGGTCTTCCAAAGGAGCAGTTTCAATCGTAACTTTGCCCGTATCCCCATCAATAAAAATAAGCACATCTTCTTCGGCTTTGCCCTGAATTTCCAAAGCGTCGAAGCCGGCAAATTTCAAATATGGGCCGAAGTACCCGCCAGCGTTACTATCGATCACCGATTTGGTCAACGGGGAAACGGTAACCACGGTGGATTTTCCCGTTCCAGGGTAAGAGGTGATGCCGCAGATCGGGCCATTTCCGATCACGATCTCGTTTTTAGGATCGTTCCACTTAATATTATCTTCAATGCCCTGCCAAAGCAGCCAAAGCGCAAAGCCTTTCCCACCGGTGAATAGGTCTTTCATCTGTTGGGTGACCGGCTTGGTTTTGATAGCATTCTCTGATAAATCAATGTACAAGGTGCGATTGGCGTAACCCCGCTCCACTGGGCGAAGTTCGTATTCGAACTCAGCCAATAGGGTATGGGCTGCTTCTAGTTCATCTATGGATTTTTTTGTACTAACCATGTTTAAAATTCTCCTTTTGGAATTAGATATTGATAGGTAATACTTTGGTACTTGCTCAACATAGAGATGTGCATTGCATCTGCTTTTGATGCATTGCACATTGGGGCGATATAAAACAACCTTCATTTGCTGTCTCGCAGGTGCAACGCTACCGAAGAGCAATGCACCTGTTGCCATAGACATGAAAACTTAATTTTGAACAATTACATACTTTAGTACTTATTCGCTCCAGCCCCATAACAAGGGGAATAATTCGGTAGCGATAATATTATACTTTATTTCCATAAATCGCAACTGACAAACCTCCTTTGTAATTACTCAAAATCTTGTTGGTTTGCAAAAAAACAGTTCACTTATATTCTAGTCCGAATGGACTTCGCAATATTAGCACGGTCGGTTTCGCGTAGCACCCTATAAGGGCACCGCCGTGCGGTCGCTGCATAATCAATAATCGTTTCATAAAATCAACACGATTCGCGATTAATCACTCCCGCACGGGCGTTAACGCACCGTGCTAAACCTACGAAGCCCGTTTGGGCTAATACTTTGGGTGCCCTTTAGCGTTTGCACTAATTTGTTGCCCGAACGCACGAAATACTAACAGGGCCGCCCGCTCAAGCGGGCTAGACAACACCACTAACATTTTGAGCAACTACCCTCCTTTTGTGAGTGTGCTGCCATAAATCACGGCCGAGCTTCGCCCAAGACTTTCACTTCAGCAATGGTTGGACCCAAGCTGTAGACAATTATACCAAAATCCAGGCTATCCCCGGCAGCAAGTTCAGTTTCGTTCTCCCATTTGCGCAGCCCGACGGGGGCGCCATCCACATTATAAGCGATAACGGCCAACCAGATATGGTGCGCTGATGGGGCATTGTCCGCTGCAACTATTGTGATCTGGCCCTGCACGCTGGCAGAGTCTTGATATAAATTTACATCCTCAATGTGTACATCCATTGCCAGATAACGATCGCTGTCTGGGGGAACGGGTAGAGCAGTTTGCAATTCGATCCGAGGGGAAAGTTCGCTGGGAAGAGGAGGCAAGAAGAATACGGACAAGGGAATACTTTCCCCAGCAGGCAGCACATTGAGGGGAGAAATAGCAGATTGTTGGGCGACGCGCTCCCCTTCAGGCGAATAAAGGCTGATCAGCGCGGAGATGTTCTCCATGGCTTGGGCTTGACTATTTTCAACCAAAGCCAAGCACCACAAGCCCCCATCGGCTGTGGGGTAACATTGGGGCGAATCAAGGTTCACCGCTAGCGGCGTAGGTACTGGATACGCCGCCAGACTGCTATCTCCGGGGGGAATAATGATCTCATCACCCACGATCAAGAAGTTGGGATCAATGCCAGGGTTAGCGGCCAACAACTTATCGAGGCTAAGATTGTGCTGCTGGGCAACAGCCAACAATGTATCTCCCGATTGAATTTCGTAGATAACGGGAGTCGCTGTTGGCGTATCTAAAAGCGTTGGTGTCAAATCGGTCGCGCCAGCATCAGGATTTGTGGTCGGCGTAAATGTGGACGTGTAATAAAGGCTAAGTTGGGGCGGGATTCCTGGCGTGGGGGTTGCCTCGATTGGCTCAGGGGTACAGGCTGTTCCACCTACAGATAATATAAGCATCATCCCCAAAAATAAAACAAATCTGAGCTGGTTCACTATTTTATTAGCAATGAAGCGGTTATTTGCAGTATGCTCGCGGCCTTCCCTCACCCCAGCCCTCTCCCCAGCCCTCACCCCAGCCCTCTCCCAAAGGGAGAGGGAGTCCGACTCCCCTCTCCTTGCGGGAGAGGGGTTGGTGGTGAGGGAACGAGACCTCAGAGACGAAATAAGATCAAATAGTTTGGCACTGCTCACAATTAAATGAACCCTCCTGCAAATCTATATTTGTGTTTTGTGGTTAGGCTGGACATGGTTTAATTATACTCGTTAACATCAGGTCATCAGCACCGCTTTATGGTATCATTTCTAGGAGATTCTTCACTCGTGTGCGCTAACACTATCAACCCCACCACTAACCAATGCCCTCCACTTATGCCGAATTCACCATCTCTATCACCATCACCCTCCGCCCTTTCTATTTTTCCTCACCCTCCGCCCTTTCCATTCTCCCTTACCCTCCGCCCTCTCATTCTCCCTCACCCGCCGCCCTTCCATTCTCT
>JAYELX010000561.1:0-3681 GCA_034717875.1 Chloroflexota bacterium
TCACTATTTTACTCCTTTAATAACAACCTGGTGGACGAAAGTTTCATAGCGCAGTATCCAGACACAGCCCCTCATTTATCAAGATGATACGTCTCCATCACGTCCAATATCCGCAGCGTCGAGTCTGGGGCCAGGCGAGAGTGTGCACAGGCGGGATATTAGAATACAGGCTGTTTTTCAACGACCGATGTGTAACGCATCAAGATCAGATGCAATGCACATCTCAATTTTGAGCAAGTTCGCGAATTTGTTTCATTTCCTCAGCCCTTCTGCAATATTATATGGTGATGGACGAGATCTACCCGTTCGTAAAAGCGCTGTTCCAGCCCACCCTGGGCGAATGTTGACTGGGCTTGCTCAAGCGTAAACAGGGAGAGATAGTTTTTCACCAGTGGTTGAAAGAGCCTGGCGATTGACCGGGGGGAGACCACATCGAGCCAGATAAAGTATCCCTCGGGTCGCAGTACCCTCACCACCTCCTTCACGACTTGTTCCCAATCCGGTATGTGGTGGAAAATGTCCTGAGACAGTACCAGATCAAAGCTGGCGTTCTCGAACGTGAGGCGGGCCGCGTCCTCGACCGTAAAGCGCAGGCGGTCACTCGTCGGCTGCCTCGTTCGGGCCAGTTCGACCTGCCCCGGGTCAAAGTCTGTGCCCTGCACATTCATCCCATAGCTATCGGCGAGAAACGCAGATATTGCTCCGACGCCACACCCGATTTCGAGTACGTCGTGGATAGCATCCACATCAAGTTGCTCCAGGTCCCGTCGTATCCGGTCGATGTTGCGCTCGGCCTCTTTTCGCCGGTTGACAAACATCTTTTCCAATCGTGTCAATTTCATAGTTCCTCATCTTGGTAAAACGGCGCTAGAAGTGCATTGCATTTAGAAAATGCGTACCCGCAGGGCATGATATTGCACTTCGGGTCTCATAGCCAGACTCGCGGTGCAGTGCATCTTCTCAGATGCAACGCACCACTAATATTTTGAGCAATTACGGGAAAATTGTAAATGGTAAATGGTGAATTGCCGAAGGTTGTAAATGATGTTGGACAGATTTTTGTCTCATTTTGGGAATAACGCCCGACAGTCAGAGCCTTGAATTTTTAAATTAAGTTTCAAACGAGCAATTTCATTTACCATTCACCATTTATAATTTACCATTTGCAATTCATTACTTACTTTAGCTAAATGTCGCAAAATGGGAATGCACACCAAGGGTACTAAACCGACGAACGCTGGCCTTAGCTTGACGCATAAGGGGCCAGGCGTCCGTCATCCCAGGCCAAAAAGCGTCCCCACCCAATAAATGAGGCTGGCAAATCCAAATCCTGCAATGAGGGAGACGATCACGTTCCACCAGGTCCACTTCCACCCGATCTCTTTGGTCATGGCCGCCACCGTCGCCAGACAGGGGGCGTAAAGCGTCAGGAAAACCAGGTAAGAGATGGCCTGGAGCGGTGTCCACACGTCGCTCATAAATCCAGCGATGGCTTCTTCTCCCACTCCCCCATACGAAAGGCCCAGGTACAACAGCGACAGTTCCTTGGCCGGGTAAGTAAAGATGAAACCGGTCATGTCTTTGCCGCTCAACCCAATGATCTTGCCGATGGGATCGAGAAAGCTGCCAATCGTCATCCCATACGAGTCGGCCACGGCAGCCCCGGCCGGGAGGTGAAAGAACAAGTAGATGATGATCGAGAATGGCACAAAGATCATCAATGCCTTGCTCATCGAGTCATAAGTCCTGTCCCAGGTTGTCCGCAGTACATTCGATAATAGAGGCGGGTGGTAATCGGGCATTTCCATCACCAGTCCCGAATGCTCGCCTTCGAACACCGTCTTTTTCAGTATTATGGCGACGAGGGCCACGATCAACAGACTGAGACCAAAGATACCCAGCGTGACGATTGTGGCCGTCAAGCTGGAGCCGAAAAAGACGGGGACGATGGCCGTGATGACGGCGATGCGGGCCGCACAGGGGATGAACGGCACCACGACAGCGGTAATGATACGATCATTCTCGTCGTCAATGATGCGCGTACCCATCACACCGGCGACGCTGCATCCGTAACCGGCAAAGATCGTCATAAAGGCCTTCCCCGGCAGGCCCAACCACTTCATAATGCGATCCATGACAAAGGCGCCTCGGGCCAGGTAGCCGATGTCTTCCAGAATGCCATATATGAAAAAGAATACCACCAGAACGCCAAACATGAACACGAAAATCTGCTGTGTGCCGAGCAGGATGCCATCTACGATAATGCCGCTGACCCACCACGGCGCACCGGTTAACAGCTCCCCGGCCCAGCCTATGATGACATTGAAAAGTTGCTCGAACAAGCCGCCAATGGGGCCGGCAATGTTATAGATGGCCCACAGCGTAACCCCGGCGATGATTGCCAGGATTGGCAAACCCAGGATTTTGTGGGTCACAATATCGTCTATCTTGTCGGTCAGATACTCTACATCTTCGTGGTGGATGGAACGCCGCGCAATGCGGCCAATCAACTCGTAACGCTGTTCAGCAATCAGAACCTCTGGCTGCCCTGCGCTCTGCTCGACGAGTGACTTGGCCGCTTTCACCACGGCTGAATTTCCGCTGGCTTGCAGCATCTCTTTGACATCGGTATCCCCTTCGAGCAGTTTGATCGCCAACCAGCGGGCAGGGTAATCACTGTTTTCTACCAGGGGTTCCAATTGGGCAATGCTTTGCTCTATCGAGTCGTCAAATGTGACACGAGCGGGGTGGAGAACACGTTTTCCTGCGCAGATATCCATAACCGTTTCGATGAGCTGGGGAATGCCCTCTTTTTTGAGCGCAACTATCGGAATGACCGGCATGCCCAATTGCTCCGATAACGTTTCCAGGTCAATTCTGACCCCCTTGCTCTCAAGCTGATCCATCATGTTCAGGGCAACCGCTACGTTATTTGTCAGTTCCAACACCTGAAGTACCAGGTAGAGGTTCCGCTCCAGGTTCGCGGCGTCAACGATGACGATCACCGCGTCGGGATTTCCCTCGACGATAAAATCTCTGGCGACAATTTCTTCTGACGAAACGGCGGTCAAGCTATACGTGCCGGGCAGGTCAACGACCCTGACCATGCGGCCATCGTGCTTGAACTCGCCCTCTTTGCGCTCGACCGTTTTTCCGGGCCAGTTTCCTGTATGCTGGTGCAATCCGGTGAGAGCGTTGAAAAGCGTGCTCTTGCCTGTATTGGGATTCCCGGCGACGGCAATTGTTATGGACATATTTATTTATCTCCAGACAGTTCTTTTACCAAAAGTGTGTTGGCTTCGTTTTGACGCAGGGCAATATTGGCCTTCTTGACGCGGTATTGGAGCGGATCCCCCAGGGGAGCTTCCCGGATCACCGTTACCTCGGCGCCGGGAACAAAGCCCATAGATAGCATCCGCCGCTGAAGTTTGCCGCTTCCCACGAGTTCCACTATCTGCGCCCGGCTTCCCACCGCCAGCGTCCCCATCGGCACGGGCCGGGCAACCGCCGGCACCACGAAAACGTGACTGGCGGCCTCGTAAGATAAGGGGATAGCGTTTTCGTCCAGCCGCAGCCGCAGGAGATTGGATTCCAGGCTCAGAATTTCTACGTCTATACTAGGCTTTAGCCCCAGCGCAACCAACTGGGTCAACAGTTCCGCAGGTTCATCGTCGATGCTGA
>JAYELX010000561.1:3781-6690 GCA_034717875.1 Chloroflexota bacterium
CGACGTGGCGTGTTCCAGGCGGCAGGCTTCCTCATGCACCTGATCCCAACCGAGACCCAGCACATCGGTGAGAAACCGTTCCCACAGACGATGACGGCGGGTCACGGTCAAAGCCTGTGTTCTACCCTCCGGCGTCAGCGTCACGCCCTTGTAAGGCTCGTAGGTTATCAACCCGCGCTTGACCAGTTTTTTCACCATCTCGTTGGCCGATACTATCGATATCTCGAGTTCTTTGGCCAAAGCAGACAGGGAGACAGTTTGTTCTTCCCCTCCTAGATCACGGATCGCTTTTAGATAATGCTCAACGCTGGCCGAAACCATCACATTTCCTCTAATAAATATAGGTGCGCCTAATAATCTTCTTCAGGCGCACCTATAGTAGCACGAATCGCCATCCTGTCAAGCCAGAGTTCGACAACTTTTTCTGCTTTGGTTACATCTTTTACCCACGTCGGATGCGTTCTGCCCACCGAGTCATTTTCTGAACCTGAATACTGGCCCCTTTCGATCAACCAATGTGAATAGGTTATCCTTCGTGATAACATCCAGAAACTCGCTCACGTCCAGGTGTTCAGCGGTGGCGCAAAGACGGCCATCCGGTTTCAATACGCGGTGCAGTTCCTCCATCAGCCTGCCCCTGTCTGTTATCATCTGAAGCACGTCGTACAACAAAACAACGTCTACGCTCTCATTTGGCAATCCTGTCTCCCTGTCTGAGAGAATCGTTTTGACGTTGGCAATCCCTCTCTTTCCGATCTCTTTTTCGACTGTTCTTATACACAAAGGGTGGATATCCAAAGCGTAAACGACGCCGTCATCCCCGACGATTTGGGCGGCGGGCATGGTAAACACTCCCACCCCACATCCGTAATCCAGCATGGTCTGCCTTTGTTGAAGCCCGATCTCGCGCAGGATTCTGGCTGGATTTATGAATGCGCTGCGTATTCTCAACACCGTCTTCATTATCACAAATCCAACAGGGGGCATCATCAGCCTTTCCGTCCCGCGTTCGAATATCAGGCCCCTGAACATCAAAACGCCCAAAACGAGTTGAGCGATGGCAAATCCCTCCATCGTCACAAATGGCGCCATTCCTCGGGCCAGAAAAGCCTCGAATCCAGAATGAGTGATCATGGCAACAGGGATGAACGGGATGGCAATCAACGGTATCAAAGCAGATAACCAATGGCCTGTGGGTTTTCTCGTCCCTCCGTATTCCTTGAGGGCCAAGAGCGCGGCACCGCTCGACAGGATGCCAATAGCCATCTCTAGACCTATCGCATTTAGGCAGCCAACGCCGCTGACGTAGTAGACGGCCATAACTGCGGGGCATAGTAGACCGAGCAGAATGTAGATAAAGTACTTTTTCATCTCATTATCTCCTCCAAGGCACGCGGCAATGTACTCGAACCACGTCGTTCGCTAGAGCACTCATGTGATGACTTGTCGCCGTGCATGTCTCACGTTTTACGTTTCACGAAGCCCCACGGAATGAATTCCGGGGCTGGTACGGAAAACATGCTGAAGCATGTTGGGATATGCCTCACGTTTCACGCTTCACGTGATTTGTAGGTTCGAAAACTAAAATACATCAACGACAACGTTATCCAGCCGTTGAAGTATGGACGGTTCTGAAATGGAGCGATGCCAAATACGAGCAGCACCAATGGAAACAGGTTCAGAACCCCAAGTATAACGGCCAGCAGGTAACCCGTTCTCCACTTGGCCAGGCACAACAGGCCAATGATGACCCAGACAATCGTAAAGGCCACGATGATGGCGAACGCCGGCATAGGATGCGTTTGGGCAAAGATTCGCGAACCCTCGAACTCGAATATGATCTTGAACAGAATCTGGGCCACGATAAAGGCGATGGTCGCCTGGGCCTCCATTGAGAACCTATTTGTGGATTTCATTGTTTGTTCCTCCTTACTCAAGTATCCAAAGGCGATTTCGTATAATTACTTTTTTCGCACCGCTGCCTGCATGCCCTTGGACGTCAGCGCCCACACGTTGCCTTGCGCATCGGTGGCGCAGCTGCCGCCCAGCGGGCAATGATGGCACTGGCTCGTATCACAGGCCCCGCCAACCGGCGCGATGTACCCCATCTGCGCCAGGTCTGACAGCATTTGCGCCAGCAGACCTGTGCTCACGCCCAATTGGTCGGCGATGCTGGCGTACGAGTGTACGCCAGCCTCTGCCACCAGTTGTAACAATCGCTTCAGCACCTTACTTCCTCACATCACCAATCGGGCAACCTGGTAAACCAGGATGCCCACGGCAAAAGCGATGACGAACAGGTAGGCCACGATAGCGAGCGCCCACTTCCACGACCGGGATTCTTGGATGATCACCCCTAACGTGCCCAGACAGGGAATGAACAATGTTTGGGTGGTCAGGTAGCCCAGCGCCGCCGCGGGAGTCATGGCCGCCTGCAACGCTGTCATCAGCCCGGCCTCGGTATCTGCTGCGCCGAGCAACACCGCTAAAGAAGCGAGGGCGGCTTCTTTGGAAATGAATGAGGTGAACAGTGCCACGAGCATTCTCCAATCCAGGCCCATCAGGTTCCCTAGCGGACTTAAAGTATGTCCTATCGTCGCCAATATGCTGGTCTCGACGTCACCATTGGGAAAGTACGAGAGCGCCCACATCCCCACTGCCACAGCCATTATTACTGTGCCCGCCATGCGTAGGAAATGCCTGGCCCTCTGCCAGACGTACGTGCCGATGGTGCGAAAGTTCGGGCGGTGATAGAGCGGTAATTCCATGATGAACCCGACTCGCTCGCTGGGTGACACTGGCAACACCACTCTGTCCAGCAAGATGCCGGATAGAGCCAATAGCGTCAGAGCACCCAATATCATGCCCAACACAACCAGCACCGCATTGCCAGGGCTGAAGAAGAGCGG
>JAYELX010000562.1:0-6662 GCA_034717875.1 Chloroflexota bacterium
CTGAAACAGTGCAATTATAATTCAAAACCAGCGTATTTTGATGAAACTGCGATACGTCTTTTGCGTATATATAATTATAGTTGAGATAATGTGGGAGGCTAGGTAGAATTAGCCCGATAGGGCTTCGTAAAATGAGCACGGTTGTTTACGACCGTGCGGACAGCTGGGCAGAAGTTTTAAACAGGGCAATTGCGTTTTGTATACTCTCAAGCTATAATCAGTGCCAAGCCACATTTATAGAATTCGAGAGGAGCAACCGGGCCGCTTTTATACCGGGAAAAAACAAACATAATATAGGAGGAAAAAATGTCCGATTTGTTCGAACAGATCACATCAGACCAAGACCCTTTCAAGAGGATTGCCAGTAAGATACCTGGCTTCGGTGGCTATATCGAACGTCAAAACCGGCGCACTGCTGACAAAGAATTGCGCGAGACCGTGGCCGACCGATTCGAAGAACTTTGGCAGCGTGTATCGGCAGTACAAGCAGATTTGCTCAATCAGGGTGGTATCCTTTATGTAGATGATTTGGAAAAAGCCGCGCTAAAGTTGCGAACATTCATTGATAAAGTTAGACGTGCAGCGTATGGATATTCTGGCTTTTTCGATGCTGTAAAAATCAATGAAGATGAGTTGACCCGAGTCTATCAATATGATGCTGCTATGCTAGAAATGGTAGATGAAGTAGGGCATGCAATCGATAATGTGGAAGCATCTATTGGCGGCGATGGATTGCCCGCCTCGATCCGCAATTTGGTGAGCAAAGGGCAGCAGTGTGTTGATATATTCAACCGTCGCAAAGAGGTTATGCGGCAGGAGTAGTTGGAGAGTCAGCGAGTCAGCGAGTCAGCGAGTCAGCGAGTCGGCGAGTCGGCGAATTCTACTAGTTCCGCCGCGCCCGCGCTCTACTCGTTCCACCGCGCCCGCGCTCTACTCGTTCCACCGCTCCCGCGGTGGAACGCATGCAAAGACGCTCCGCGTTCTTCTTTTACGCAGGAGCCTCATTACCACGGTGATACGCGAAGCGACGTCACCAGAGCGAGTCGGCGAATCAGTGAGGTTGTTTGAATTTGAATTGGAGGATTAATTATGGCTAGAATATTTGATGTTGTCGAATATGCTGATGAGATGCGTGACCGCATCGTTCAGCGATTTCCAGAGAGTGGTTCCGGTGATTTTCGAATTGGCTCTCAGGTGATTGTGCGTGAATCTCAAGCGGCGGTTTTCTTCCGTGATGGACGCGCTTTGGATATGTTTGGCCCTGGGCGGCATACGATTGCCACGGCCAACATCCCGCGAGTGGTCGACTTTGTTGGTAAGGCTTTTGGCAATCGAACTCCTTTTACTGCTGAGGTCTACTATGTGTCCATGCGAGAATTTGTCGATCGCAAATGGGGAACTCCTCAACCAATCATAGTGAGGAATCCGGGCATGGGCTTGGGGGTTGCGCTCTTACAAGGTTTTGGAACTTACAGCTTCCAGGTTGAAGACCCGCAGCAATTTGTTACCCAGATCGTAGGGTCGTTAGGCTCTTATAATACTGATGAGATCGAAGACCGCTTGCGCGGGGTCCTACTTTCTGATCTGACCGATCTATTAGGCGAAACTGCGGCTGAACATAGTGTGGTCGATTTGATTGGATTGGTAAACGAATTGAGTGCAGGAGTTCGCGCTAAGGCACAAGATCACTTTTCTTCGCTTGGCTTGACGCTTAAATCTTTCCTGATCTCGAATCTAAAGCCATCAGATAAATCTGCTGAAGAGCTGCGAAATATGGGCATGTTGGATATGCAAACCTACACCCAGTTGCAAGCAGCCGATGCCCTGCGTGCTGCTGCGGAGAACCCCAGCGGCGGTGCAGGTCTAACAGCTGGTATTGGGGCTGGCATGGGGGTAGGCAACCTGATCAATCAATCCCTGCAAGGCATGACCGGAGCACAAGCCCAGCAGCAAACGGGTGGTGGCGCAGCGGCTCCCTCCGGTGGTGGCATGCCCGATGTGATGACGCCTGCAGAAGCCGCACAGATACTGCGTGTGGCCGAGGAAGACGTGGTTGCTGCCATCGAAGCCGGCGACCTGAATGCCCGCAAACTTGGCCGCGCTTATCGCATTAGCAAAAAGGCGATGCAGAATTTCTTGGATGGGTAACGACTGAGCATTCATTAAATGCTAAGACCCCAGCGGTTGTGTTACCCGCTGGGGTCTTTTCGTATCAATTTTTGAGAGACGATGCTTTTAACGGCGGCTTTCACCCTCTCCCGAGATAGAGATTAGAAAATAAACGGGTAACAGGAAGATTTGTCTCGCGAGGTTATTTGCGCTTCTTTCCCTCACCCTAACCCTCTCCCGAGGGGAGAGGGGACTACCGCAGCGCCAGCACCTGCACCAGCAGTAGCCCCCCCTCTCCCTTTGGGAGAGGGGGTTAGGGGGTGAGGGCGCGTGCTGTACGAATCATCCCTGAAATCGCATTTACTTCTCCAGCACTTCTTGCACAGCTTCCACATCATTGGATGAAATCGGATTGCCCTTTGCTGCCTTGCGCAAATAATCTTTTAGCTTCTTGGCGTGCAGAGTCGGGTTTGGGGCATCCGCAACCTGAACATCTACGTCGGGGTGAGTGAAAACCAGCGTCGCTCGAATTGGAATCTCCCGGTCGGGCAATTGTTTGACCAGATAACGTTGCAGAGCCTCAGTTTCGGAGGAAATTTCCAGATCGGGGCGGCCAATACTCTCTTGGGCAAAAATCTTCAAATAAATGCTCAACAATCCTCCCCCCTTCTTTTTCCAGCGTCCTTTTTCGCTATCATACGTGATAGTCCCAGAGATACTTTTAGTGATAATCACCCACACCCCCGCTGGCCCAACCAAAACATGAGAAGCGGGCGTGATATAGTGATATAAGCTATATTGTTTGTTGAATCCTTTGAGAGCAGTATCAACCTGTTCGTCGGGGCGTGGACTTCGGCCCCAACGATTGGTGAAATATATGCCTACTTGCGAAAGCAAGAACCCCACCAGCAAAGCAGTCAGAGCGAGACTAACTTTATCGGGCTGCTTGAAGGTGATATACATTCCCCCCCCCAGGACAGCTAAACTTACAATGCTGGTGATTTTCCCGATTTGAGCGTTGCGCTTGATAGTTTTTTCGTTGCGGATGATATTCATGATATTTACTCCTGATTGAATATGGGGACTGAGTGAACCTGGCGACTGAAACTGCGCATTAGTTTATTGGTAACCATTCACACCCCTGTTTCCCAAAGGATAGTGAAGGTGTCCCCACCGAACGCCCCCGCTCGGTCAGGCAACCCCAGGTTATGCTTCGCGAAGACCATCGCTATCCCGTGGATAAGAATAATTTGTTAGGGGGAGTGAATAATTACGTTTATTGTTGTGAAGTGGCTGAGTTTGATTGATAATTTGCACGACATAAGTGACAGTCACTTTATCAAATCATGAAATGTGCGTTTCCTGAGTCACCTAATAGGTTAGTTTAGGTATTTTACCATCTAGTGTAAGTGACTGTCACCTTCCCCAGCGGTTGAAAATTACCAGCACCTATTTTTGATAGCGTTTAATCACCAGACAAGCATTTTGCCCGCCCAGACCAAACGAATTAGATAAAGCCGTGTCCACCGAGTGCTTTCTGGCCTGGTTTGGCACATAATCCAGGTCACAATCGGGGTCGGGATACTCATAGTTGATGGTGGGGTGAATGATTTCATCTTGGATGGAGCGGACGCACGCAATAGCTTCCAGTGTTCCCGATGCGCCCAGTGGATGCCCAATCATAGATTTGGTCGAGCTGATGGGAATCTGGAAAGCCAACTCTCCAAAAACAGCTTTGATAGCTTTCGTTTCCATCGAGTCGTTCAAAGGAGTGGATGACCCATGTGCGTTGATATAATCGATATCCTCTGGGATGATCCCCGCGTCCTTGAGAGCTGATTCTATCGCCCGAATCGCTCCTTTCCCTTCGGGGTGGGGCGCGGCAATGTGATACCCATCCGCCGATGAGGCGTATCCCACCACCTCGGCGTGGATTCTTGCTCCCCGACGTTGTGCATGCTCCAGACTTTCCAGCACCATCGCTCCCGCGCCTTCTGAAAAAACGAAACCCTCCCGCTTGGCATCGAAAGGGCGCGATGCTTTTTCAGGATTGTCGTTGTAATTGGTGGGCAGTGCTCGCATAGCAATAAACCCGGCAATGGAAAAATCGCGCACCAGGGCTTCAGTCCCTCCGGCGATGACAATATCACTATCGCCGCGCTGGATCAACCTGGCGCCTTCACCAATAGTTTGCGTACCTGTGGCACAGGCGGTGGTGATGGTCAGTGTCGGTCCCAGGCATTGAAAGCGCATGGCGATCAGGTGCGCCGACAGATTGGGTATGCCGCCCGGCAGCACAAACGGGCTGACGCGTTTCAATCCGCGCTCTTCTAGAATAGCGATACCATCGACAAAGCTATCCAGCCCGCCGATAGCGGTGCCAAAGACAACGCTGCTGCGCTCTGGAACCGGCATTGGCTTACTTAACCCAGCATCATCGACGGCTTGCACACCAGCAGCCAATGCGATCTGCGCGCAGCGCGGCACGCGGCGCGCCAGTTTCTTTTCCATGAAAATTCCAGGTTCGAAATCAGGGACTTCCCCGGCAATCCGACTTGGCAGGTCACCAGCGTCGAAAAGGGTGATATTGCCTACTCCTGATCGGCCTTGAATGAGGCCACCCCAGAAACTTTCCACAGAACTACCCAGCGGTGTAATTGCGCCCATTCCGGTGATGACAACGCGATGGCTCATGAGTTGGCCTTGAGTTGAGCTTGGATCGCTGTACCTAAAGCATCGATCAGATTTGCTTCCACGGCTTGACGAGCGATTTTAATAGCAGAGAAAATCGCCTGGGAATTGGAGCGTCCATGTCCCACAAAAACCAGCCCGTTAATACCCAGGAGCGGTGCGGCTCCGGTCTCATTAGGGTCCATGAGTTGCTTGAGATTGTCGAAGGCTGGCTTTGCCAACAACGCGCCCACCTTCGTGCGCGTACTGCTCATCAGCCCATCTTTAAGCTCATCAACCAACAATTTGGCAACCGCCTCGCTGGCTTTGATCAGCACATTGCCGGTGAATCCATCTGTGATAGCTACATCCACTTCCCCCCCAAAGAGTTCTTTTGCCTCGATATTGCCCACGAAATTCAAATCGCTGGCTTCCAACAGGGGATAGGTTTCTTTGACCAGATCATTGCCTTTCCCGGCTTCCTCACCATTGGAAACGATTCCCACCCTGGGGTGAGTGATATTCAACACATTCTTGGCGTAAATGCTGCCCATGATGGCAAATTGCAGCAGGTGCTTGGGTTTGCAATCAGGGTTGGCGCCGACATCCACCACTGCACAATGCCCGCCACTGACCGGGATTAGAACGGTTAGGCCGGGGCGTTCCACACCTTTCATCACGCCCAATCTAAAATAGGCTGTTGTCAACGCTCCGCCAGTGTTGCCCGCGGTGACAAAAGCATCACCGTCGCCGTTCTTGACCAAGTCTATACCGATGGCCATGGATGTTTTGGAACGTTTGCGTTTGGCTTTTAGAGCCAACTTAAGGCCTTTATCTGCCATGGTGATGGTATCTTCGGCGTGTATCAGTGTGATTTTGGGATGCGGTTCTAATAGTGGCTTGACCAGGGCTTCATCTCCAACCAACAAGATTTCGTCGCCAAAAGTATTGGCGGCTTGTATAGCCCCTTCAACCTCAGGGTTGGGGCAATCGTCGCTGCCCATAGCGTCCAGAACGATGCGCATAATTGGCTCCTTTGTAAGCGGGTATTTGGAATGGTTTCTAACCTTATTTACAAACCATTCCGGGGGATGGTTTAGAAATAAGGTTACACTTTTTGCTAGATACCTCAGCGCTGGTCGAGTGTTTTCGACTGAAGTTAGGAGAAAATGTATCGAGACCAAGCGGCGGTAGCACAGGAATATTGTATCTTCTGCTCCATGAACCAGCCCCAATCCAGATATTTTATCAGAAAAATAGTACTAATGTCCGATATTGGGAAAACGCTTGACAATTATTACTACCTGATTATAATACGAACAGTCATGCGCTGGTGCTGGAATTGGCAGACAGGTATGGTTGAGGGCCATATGTCGTAAGACGTGAGGGTTCGACCCCCTCCCAGCGCACTAAAACCGCCGAACAGGCGGTTTTTTGAATTATGATGCTGAATCGTTGAGAGAGAATTGGAACCTGCTTAAAATATGGTTCCGTTATCTTGAAGGAACCGGGTTTCTTGGATAAACCCGGTTCCTCTAAACCAAAATTTGAGCAATTACGAGAAAAGTAATGAAGAAATTCAATCGACGAGACTTTTTGAAATTTGCTAGCCTATTTTCGACCGGGTTGGCATTTCAGAGATTCACCGCAGCACCTGCTTGGAGCCAACAAAATGCAGGGGAAAAGAACATCATCATTGTTGTTTTGGACGCTCTCTCGGCTTGTAATATTGCTCTGCACGGATATGCTCGGGACACTATGCCGAACCTGGCAAAATTGGCTGAAAAGGCGGTCGTTTACCATAACCACTATGCGGCTGGGAATTTTACGACACCGGGAACCGCTTCCCTCCTGACGGGCACGCTGCCCTGGTCTCATCGAGC
>JAYELX010000563.1:0-6662 GCA_034717875.1 Chloroflexota bacterium
CAGCTTGGCAATAGGCCGCAGCGGGCAAAATGCCCGCCTCACCGCTAAACTCACCGGCTGGCGCATTGATATCAAGAGTCTGGTTGAAGCCACGTCCGATGTGCTGTTCAAATTACAAAACGATCCGGATTACGCTGAATTCAGTGCACAGGAAAAGGAAATTATTCCACGCATCGAAGCAGTGATGGCCAAAAAAGCTGAGGGCCGGCCTATCATGCCCGAGGAATACCGGGAGTTGCAATCTTTTACTATCCGGGTTGAGAATAGCGTTAGCGAACAACGACGAGAAACTCAGCGCAATCATGAACTACTCCTCGAGGCGGCACACGAGGCAGTTCCCAAGGGGGCTTACGACCTGCCATTGCTTATTATGGGCTTTCCTACGCGTATCAATACATTGCTCGAAGAATCTGGCATCAATTCGGTTGGAGATTTGATTTTCCAAATGAGCTTTGATGCAGAAGATATAGAAGAAATTGATGGTATTGGTGTAAAATCTATAAAGAAAATCGAGGACGCAGTTGAACTGATGACTCAGATAGAACCTCAATTTGAGGATGCAGATGTGTCGGATGCGCCAGATGAGCTAGGCGTATCAGCGGAACCAGATATATCAGAAGAAGCTGACGAAGAGCCTCTTACTTCAACGGAAGAAATTATCAAACCCAAATCTGAGACGCCCGAACCTGCACTGGAAGGAAAGGAAATAACCGAAGAAGAGCAGGAAGATCAATCTGATAAATCCGGAAAATATGTCGACGTCGAGTATGATCCCGACCATGATGTAATGATATATAAAAAGCGTCATAAACGTGAAAAAGAAGACTGGGATAAATGGGAAGGCGAACTGGACGATGATTCCTTAGATAATGTCTAATCACGTGAACGAGGACGTTTATAGAAATTAAATGTACTAAATAATTCAAAAACGAGAAAAGTGGCAAAAAAACGGAAGACGAAACATATACCCCAACGCACTTGTGTAGGATGTCGCACTGTGCATTCCAAACAATCCATGATCCGAATCGTGCGTACGGCAGATGGTGTTCGAATTGACCACGGAGGTAAACTAGCTGGGCGTGGGGCTTATTTGCACACCAGACGCGCTTGCTGGGAACGAGGATTGAAAGGCACATTGGAGCATTCGCTGAAAACTAAGTTAAGCCCCGAAGAACGCCAGCAGCTATACGAATTCATGACATCTCTACCAGATGAAGATAGCACAATGAATCAGGTAGAATAAGGCCCTATTGACCTGCGAGTTGAAAGTAATGAGAAGAGTTGGCTCAAGTCCGTATCGCCAGCTCACCGGGGTGCGTGCACGCATCTTTTATAAGGAGCGACCAGAATGAGCGAAAATGGCGAAATGAAAATAATTGAAATACCCATAGGCATTACCGTTCGTGACCTTTCAGAGCGACTACGTGTTAGTCCCATTGATGTAATAAAAACATTGATGGCCAGTGGGGTCATGGCTAATATTAATCAACAAATAGATTTCGACACAGCAGCCATCGTAGCAGCCGAATTAGGCTTCGAGGCTAAACCCGAAACCATTGCTGAAGAAACTGATGAAGATATAGGCAAAATTCCTCTCTGGCGTCAATTGCTCGCCAAGGAAGACTCCGCAAAGTTGAAGTCTTGCCCCCCGGTCATTGGTATCCTAGGTCATGTTGATCATGGTAAAACCACACTTCTCGATGCTATCCGCGAAACTAATGTGGCTGGCGACGAGGCTGGTGGAATTACACAACGTATTGGTGCCTACCAAGTCGAACACAATGGCCGTCAAATTACTTTTATCGACACCCCTGGTCACGCAGCATTCACAGCTATGCGCGCTCGTGGGGCACAGGGTGCGAATATCGTTGTTCTAGTTGTAGCTGCTGATGATGGCGTGATGCCTCAAACTCGAGAGGCAATTGCTCACGCCCAGGCCGCCCAAGTTCCCATTATTGTAGCCATTAATAAAATCGACAAGCCAAACGCAATTCCCGAACAGGTCAAACAACAATTAGCTGAGGTGGAACTGATACCAGATGAGTGGGATGGAGATACTATAGTTGTCCCAATTTCGGCCAAAGAAAAACAGGGGCTTGTTGATTTATTAGAGGCCATATTGCTGGTTGCCGAGGATATGAATATTCTAGCCAACCCAGAAGGGGATGTATTCGGTACAGTTATTGATGCAAGTCATGAGCGCGGCCGCGGCGTTGTGGCAACTTTGTTGGTGCAAAACGGAACCCTTGAAGTGGGGGATGCCATTGTCGCAGGGCAATCCTGTGGCCGCATCAAAGCGATGTTCAATCATCAAGGAAAACGTATCCAAAAAGTCAGCCCATCCAATCCTGCATCTATCATGGGGCTGGATGAGATTCCCACAGCTGGAGAGTTGTTCCGTGTTGTCGAATCAAGAAAAATTGCCCGTGAGATAGTAAGAGAACGTGAAATTGCTGAAGAAGAAGAGCAAATATTTGACCGCAAGGAGATCACCTTAGAACAGTTATTTGCTCGTATTCAGGCGGGTGAAGCTAAGGAACTTCCATTAATTGTCAAAGCTGATGTGCAAGGCTCATTGGAACCCATTGTCTCCTCACTAGAGGATTTAGAGGTTGAGGATATTGGTATCAACGTCCTGTACGCAGATATTGGCAAAATTAGCGAAAATGATGTTATGCTGGCATCTTCTTCTGAAGCTATCATCATTGGGTTCAACGTATCTGCCGACGTCCCTGCCCGCCGAATGGCAGAGAAAGAAAAAGTATCTATCCGCTCGTACACCATTATCTATCGCCTAATCGAGGATGTAGAAAAAGCACTCAAAGGCTTACTCGAGCCTGAGGAGCAGGAAGTTGTGATCGGGCGCGCCGGTGTCTTGGCCGTTTTTCCCTCATCAAAATTTGGCAAAGTGGCAGGTTGTCGCGTGGTGGAAGGTGAATTTAGACGCAACGCCCGGGTACGAATCGTCCGTGATAAAAAAGAGATTTTCAAAGGTAATATAGCATCATTGAAACGTCACCAAGACAATGTGCGCGAAGTACGCGCTGGTTTCGAATGCGGCATCGGAATGAAAGGATTCGATGATTTCGAAAAAGGCGACATTCTCGAATGTTTCATCATCGAGATGGTTGCGATTCAATAACATGGAGTTTTAAATGGTTTCACAAACACGCGCCAAACGAATTGCAAACAGAATCCATGAGGAGCTTTCAACCCTTATGATGGTGGAGATCGCCGACCCCCGTATAGCTTCAGCATATATCACCAAAGTACGGGTAGACCGTGAGTTAGCATTTGCAAGCATCTATGTTTCATCTTTAGAAGGAAGAGAATTAGAAGCAGAGATTATCGAGGGGATGAATCACGCCAAAGGATTTCTCCGCAGCGAACTGGCCCACCGGGTCCAATTACGCTATTTTCCTCAATTGCGCTTTTACTGGGACCCCAGCCCCGAACATGCGGATCGTATCAATGCTTTGATCGCTTCGCTGGATGATGAAGAAACCAACCCCATGTAATTATTCACCCCCCTCAATCCCCCCGCTACGGGGGGAAGTTGAAAAACTCTTCCCTCGTGGCGTGGGGAGCTGGAGGGGGGTGAGAAGTGAAAGGTTACAATCCGATTGTTGATGAATAGAACTAAGAAAGTAGTAATGGATAAATTCAAACAAGCCAAACAGAGACTGCAATGCGCACGAAGCATTTTGATTGTTTCACACATACGCCCAGATGGAGATGCTGTCGGCTCGGTACTTGGATTAGGCCTGGCCCTTCAAGATGCTGGCAAATATGTCCAAATGGTGTTGGATGATGGTGTTCCGAAGACTTTTCGTCATTTAACAGGCAGCAGACAAATTCAAAAGAGGCCCAATGGAGAATTTGACGTCATCGTCGTTGTGGATAGTTCTGGATTAGACCGAATCGGCTATGCCCTTGATGGGTATCCTGTCCCCGACTTAAACATCGACCATCATGTGACCAACCTGAACTTTGCCGAAATAAACTTGGTAGACAGCCAAGCAGCAGCAACTACGGAAATGCTAAGCAAATATCTACCTCAGTGGGGATTATCTATCACCAAACCTATCGCAGAAGCCTTGCTCACCGGCTTGATTACCGATACCATCGGTTTTCAAACTCCCAACGTACATTCTCAGACTTTGCGGACAGCAGCCAGCCTAATGGAGAAAGGAGCGGATATTTCTACACTATATCGCAAAGTTCTGGTAAATCGTCCCTTTGCCGCAGTTAACTATTGGGGGTTTGGGTTGCGCAAATTGCAAATAGAAGACCGAGTCGTTTGGGCATCCTTGACACTAGATGACCGAAATGCTGCCCATTATCCAGGTAGTGGCGATGCTGATCTTGTAAATATACTCGCATCTATTGATGATGCTGATATCGCTTTGATCTTTATCGAACAACCAGAGGGGCAAGTCAAAATCAGTTGGCGGGCCAAACCAGGGTTCGATGTTTCGAAAGTTGCTTCCCAATTCGGAGGTGGTGGCCACAAACCCGCAGCTGGAGTAACTATCGAAGGTGAACTTGATGAAATCCAAACCAAAGTTCTCGAAGCGACCCATACACTATTTAATGGAAGAGTAACCAATTCGTAAGTATAAAAATAATAATAAATCAATTCCTACGGTAAAATATATTGCAGCAAAAGTGGGAAAACCCGCTAAGATTTAATTTATAAAACCCTATCAACTTATTCTGGGGAGATGACAGATGGATCAAAAAATAAAAAACGTAGTTTCAGGTGCGCTTGTTATTGACAAGCCTATAGGTCTAACATCCCACGATATTGTTAATATTGTTCGCCGTGGGACAAATATCCGCCGTGCTGGTCATACCGGCACACTTGACCCACGCGCTTCGGGCGTGCTGGTGGTGCTCGTGGGGCCAGCAGTCCGACTTAGCGAATATATAACTGCCGATGACAAACGATACCAAGCTACAATAAAACTTGGCGTATCGACAGATACCTATGACACAGAAGGGAAAGTCACAAAAACATCTCCGTTCGAACATATCAAAGAGGAACACTTGATGCGATTGCTCGAAGGCTATGAGGGAAAAACGATGCAAATTCCTCCAAACTACTCTGCCGTAAAAGTTCACGGCCAACCAGCCTACAAGCGTGCTCGTTCAGGTGAAGATTTCGAGCTTAATGCGCGCGAAATCGACGTTTACTCATTAGAATTGCTTGAATGGGCCCCACCCGATGTAGTGCTTGACGTGTACTGCTCATCTGGCACCTATGTGCGTTCTCTGGCCAACGATATTGGCGAAGATCTAAACACCGGTGCTCATCTAATCGACTTGCGTCGCACCAAGAGCGGTGACTTCACTCTCCGTCAAGCGATTCGCTTGCGAGAATTACGAGATGCATTCGAAACGGGGGATTGGTATCGCTCCCTCATTCCAGCGGCAGAGCTTCTGCCAGACTGGCCTAAACTTGAATTGGATAATGAGCAAGTTGAAAAGGTAGCCTTTGGGCACCAACTCCCAGCAGGGTCGAATCCGGAAATGACGGAAGAAGGATTAACCCGCGCCATCAGTCTACAAGGAGATCTGGTCGCCGTGATGCAATATGTCGAAGATATTCAGAGATGGCAGCCCAAAAAGGTTTTCTATCAAACTTAGGGGCTTTCTGTTGCTGATTTGACAATCACTTCACGGTTCCTTTCAAGCAACTTCTCAGATTCATTCAGCAATTCACGATGTAGCTCACAAAACTTGGATAGCGATGGTCTCCAGACCGAGCGGCGGTTATTTCGAACTGTTTTTAGAAAAACGACTTGCAAATTAGGTCAAATTGGGAATTGCTGAGATTCATTCAACTAATGCAACATTTCTGGTCCCTTGATGATGTCCAATTAAAAGACACCTGGCTTACAATAGGTTCTTTCGATGGTGTCCATCTGGGACATCAGAAAATCGCCCGCGAACTAGCTGCTGGAGCGCACGCAAAAAGTGCTCCAGCAGTTGTGCTTACATTTTATCCCCATCCCGCCAGGGTGTTGCAGGGACACACATTCCCGTTTTATTTAACGATGCCGGAAGAGCGGGCTGCTTTGTTAGGTAAGCTGGGAATCGATATTGTCATCACCCACCCTTTCAATCAAGAAGTAGCAGCCACATCGGGGCGCGATTTTATAGCAGAGCTGCATCAAAGCCTAAGATTTCGCCACTTGCACGTAGGGTACGATTTTGCCCTGGGGAAAGGTCGACAAGGAAATGTCGAAACTTTGCAGCACTTAGGGCGCGAATTAGGCTATGACTTGCAGCAAACGAAGGCCGTGGTAGTAAAAAATAGTATCGTCTCATCAAGCCGGATTCGCTTCCTTTTGGGGGCTGGACAGGTTGAAGAAGCCGCTGAATTGTTGGGTAGAAATTATAATGTTACCGGGAAAGTTGTACTTGGGGATCAGCGCGGCCGCGGCCTGGGATTCCCGACCGCCAACTTGGAGATTTGGGCTGATCAGGCCATCCCCGCAGCGGGAGTATATGTGTGCCGGGCCGGCGTGGGGGGACAAAGTTGGGGAGCAGTCACCAACATTGGAGTGCGTCCCACCTTCGAAGCCGAACCTGTCCCTCCTCGGGTGGAAGCCCATTTGCTGGAGTTCGACGGAGATATTTACGGCCAGTCCGTCCAA
>JAYELX010000564.1:0-6650 GCA_034717875.1 Chloroflexota bacterium
ATTTGCATACCAGCGGCGAATTTATTCGCTGTTATGTTTGGGTTTATATCTTTCATCGGGAGTAGATAACCCCAGAGCTTCTAGCAGCAGCATTACCATCCGCGCGCTTGCGCCCCAAAGAATTTCGTCGTCATAAGGTTGAAAATAGATCACCGGGCATGGTTTCCCCCGGTACAGAATATCTCTTTTGCATGTTTCGCGGTTGACCGGATCAGCCAGCCATTTTAGGGGCATGGTAAAGCCCTGGCATAAATACCAGGGCTAATGTTGCAAAGCCCTGCGGGCTAAAAACTGGCTCGCCCATCCCACGCAGGTGGGATTTGCATACCAGCGGCGAATTTATTCGCTGTTATGTTTGGGTTTATATCTTTCATCGGGAGTAGATAACCCCAGAGCTTCTAGCAGCAGCATTACCATCCGCGCGCTTGCGCCCCAAAGAATTTCGCCGTTATAAGGTTGAAAATAGATCACCGGACATGGCTTTCCCTGGTATAGAAAATCGTTTTGACGTGTTTCGCGGTTGACCGGGTCAGCCAGCCATTTCAGGGGCATGGTGAAGATGCGGCTGACTTCCTCGGGCTGGGGATGCACATTGTAGGGCCAGGAGATGGCGCCAATCATGGGGGTGACGCGATAATTGGTGATTGTGATCAAATCACGCAGCTGTCCTAAAATACGCACATCTTTTGGCCTTAGTCCAATTTCTTCCTGCGCTTCACGCAATGCCGTTGTTTCGGCGTTTGGATCAGCATGATCGCGGCGTCCACCGGGAAAAGCCACTTGGCCCCCGTGTCGGTCTTTGGGATGAAGTGTCCTCCGAATCAAAAGCAGGTGCCATTCGCCCTCTGCGCGTAGGAAGGGAATTAACACGGCTGCGAGTTGGGTGCTATTTTTAGATGGTTGAACAGTGTAGGGAAACTCTGGGGGCAGGTTTGTTTTCAGCGCGTGGTCAAGGCGGTGGGTGATTTGTTCTTCGGTCAGGTCCATGTGAGTTGATTGATTATGGTTTTTAGTAGTACGAACGATATTGTTCAAAATGTAATTTAGATGGGCAGTATACTCTGCTGATACCTAATCCACTTGATCCACTGATCCCCTGTCCCGCTCGGTCGGAGACCTTCGCTATCGACCTCTAATCTACTGTTCCACTGGTCCCCTGTCCCGCTCGGTCGGAGGCCTTCGCTATCGACCTCTAATCTACTGTTCCACTGCCCCCCTGTCCCGCTCGGTCAGAGGCCTTCGCTATCGACCTCTAATCTACTGTTCCACTGATCCCCTGTCCCCTGATCCACTGACCCCTGATCCACTGACCCCTGATCCACTGATTTCTAATCAACGTCGACAAGACTGAGCCAATAGCCGATTGCCAAAGTTATCGCTGTGCCCAGGGTGGCCGTTCCAAGGCAGAGTGGACCCAGGCTGAAGAAAGTCCACCCCCAGTGCTGTCCCAGCGCGTGCCCACCCCAGAAACCGATCCAGGCTAAAAATATATAAAGTATTAAGCGGCCCAATCCGCCACCTCTAAATAAATGAAAGCTGGAACCGTATAGGCTGGAGATAAGAATGCCGATGATTAAGCTTGGAAATGTCATTTGTTACTCGATGATCCCGCCGCCCAGACAAACATCACCATCGTAAAATACGGCTGCTTGCCCGGGGGTGATGTCACGGATTGAGGTCTCGAATTTTATGTGTATGTGCTTGTTTTCCAGCGGGGTGATCCGCCCCCAAACTAGGCGGGCTTTGTAGCGGATTTTTACCTGTGCGCGTATGGGAGCATTGGGTGCTTCCCCGGCGATCCAGTTGGTATCTTGGGCCGAAAGTTCATCGCGTCCGAGATTTTCCTTGCGGTCAATGATCAAGGCGTTGTTGACGATGTCTTTTCTGCGCACGTAAAGCGGGTAGGGAGCGGCAATTCCTAGCCCGCGACGCTGCCCGATAGTGTAGAAAGCCAAGCCCCGATGTTGCCCAAGTTGCTCGCTATCGGTGTTTAGGATGGGACCAGGCTTTTCAACCTGCGGGGCGTTTCGGAGCAGGAAATCTTGATAGCTTCCAGCGCCTACAAAACACAAGTCCTGGCTGTCAGCACGTTCAGCGACGGGGAGATCGAACTTGCGCGCCAATGCGCGCACCTGAGACTTGGTATATTCGCCGAGGGGGAAGAGCGTGTGTGAAAGCTGTTCTTGGTTTAGTATATGCAGAACGTAAGATTGATCTTTGTGTTTGTCCACTCCCCGGAGTAGTTCCACCCGTTCGCCGACGTTTGGCAGCGCGCCGTGGTTGGTGGTCAGGGATTGGCCGTCAACCGCTCGTAATCGAGCGTAATGCCCCGTTGCCATGAAATCCGCTCCCAGGGCCAATGCCTGCTTCAGCAAAAATTCCCAGCGAATAAGACGGTTGCACATCAGGCATGGATTTGGGGTCGTCCCCTGCGTATAGCCGTTGATGAAGTATTTGACCACCGTGTCGTGGAAAACCTGGCGGGCATCCACCGAGTAGAAGGGAATCCCCAATTGCCCGGCAATACCGCGGGCAGTCGACATGGCGTCTTTGGTGCAGCAGCGATTTTCGCCCGCGTGTCCCGGCTCGCTCCACAGGTGCATCATCAAGCCGGTGACATCGTAGCCCTGCTCTTTCAACAAGGCTGCCGCCACGGAACTATCCACACCGCCGGACATTGCAATCACAACGCGGGTAGGGGAATTTGTAGACATAAGCAGTTCAAAATCCGGGTTGATTTTTTATAACGGATAACGGGCCGGTGATTTTGATTCCCTCTGATTCAAATTTAAGCCAATCTTCGATGTCGTACGTATATACTTTGGTGACCCCGTTTGCTAAAGCTGTAGCTGCGTGTCTCGCGTCGTGAGTACGGCGTGCTGTCAGCCTACAGGTTTCAAGTATTTCTAACATGATGAATCCTGCATCCAGGTTTGTTGTTAAGACTAGGATACTTGAAGGTGGATCTATCAATAAGCGGATTGCATGACTAGCAATTAGTGGTGATTGAGGAGGTTGCGCACCAGCCCAAGTTAATGCGGCGTATACTTCGCTCAAGACACCGACGGATGTACAAGCTGCAAAATCTCCCCGTCGAGCGGATTCTACGATAGGCCGAGCCTCGATGTGACGCTTATCGCCCTTCATTAATGCCCCGATGAAAAGCCCAGCATCGAGGAAAGTTGATTCCTCTCCATTAGGCATAGATTTCTTTCTTCCAGTTATCGGGAACATACCCGTCTAGTTCTGGTAAAGGTGCCAAATTAAGTTCTGGTCGCACAATCACAAATTCGCCGGATGGCATGTGTATTCTGAATGGTTGATTTTGCTTGAGAATCAGGTGCAGAAATTCATCGACCGGGACATTTTTTAGTTGTTCTAGTGTAAAAACAGTTTCGTTTTTCATAGCAGAACACTCCACACTTTGATGATCTTAGGTAGTTCTAAAAATTGAGTACTTTTCGAGATAAATAGAGTAATTTGGGAATACTTATTTTTCCAGAATGGTCTAATTATACCTGCACATATCAGAACATTCAAACGTTAAATGACTGGGTACGTTTAATGATGTCGGTAGATATTTCTAGAAATCGAGGCAAATGGAAGACGGATTTATACAATGTCCCGCTCGGTCATGAGACCTTCGCTATCGGAGACCTTCGCGCTCATTATTTGATGTCAAATGCAATCATCCTACCGGAATATCCAGCCCCCAATCTCTATTCCCTTTGATATAATACCCTCGTTAATAAACAGATAAAAAGCAGCTAAAGGTTGCTGTGGCCAATTTTACGATAGTTGCCTCGGAATATCGAGACGATACAAAGAAAGCACACAAGGAGATTTTATGTCACAAACAATCAAATTTGGTACCGATGGTTGGCGAGCAACAGTCGCCGAAGATTATACATTTGCTAACGTGCGTCGTTGTGCCCAGGGTTTTGCTACTTACCTAATCGAGAAAGGCTATGGCGATCAATGGGTCGTTGTTGGGCATGACAAACGCTACATGGGTGAGTATTTTGCCGCCGCGGTCGTCGAAGTATTGATGGGGAATGGCTTACGCGTTTACTTGACCAATGGCGCCGCACCAACTCCTGTAATTTCCTACGCCGTGGTTGCAAAAGATGCCATCGCCGCTGTCAATGTAACTGCTTCACATAACCCCTACACTGACAATGGATTCAAGGTTCGCGACAAAAACGGTGGCGCGATTTCCCCCGAAGGATTGAAGCAGATCGAGAATTTTATCCCAGAAACAGAAGCAGAAGTCAAACGAATGCCGCTAAACGAAGCCGAAGAAAAAGGCCTGATGGTCAGCTTTGACCCTGCCCCTGATTACATCAAATTTATCAAGACAATGGTCGATCTCCAGCCAATCAAAGATGCTGGGCTGAAAGTGCTGGTTGACCCTATGTGGGGCAACGGAGCAGGATGGTTTACTGATTTGTTGAAAGGTGGAAAAACCGAAGTCATCGAGATTCACAATACTCGCAACCCGCTTTTCCCCGAAATGCTCCGCCCCGAGCCAATCCCGCCCAATGTAAATGTAGGCATGAGAGCCACTTTGGAGCACGACGCCGACGTATTACTCATCAACGATGGCGACGCTGATCGTGTTGGCCTTGGCGATGAAAATGGCCAATTTATCGATCAATTACGCGTGTACGGTTTGTTGGCCTACTACTTGTTGGAAGTGCGTGGAGAGCGCGGCCCGATTGTCAAAACCATCTCTACCACTCGTATGCTCAACAAGCTGGGTGAGATATACGATGTCCCGATTTATGAAACTGGTGTTGGCTTCAAGTATGTGGCCCCAAAGATGTTGGAAACGGATGCCCTCATCGGCGGCGAAGAATCTGGTGGATACGCATTCCGCGGGCACGTACCCGAACGTGATGGCATCTTGGCTGGCTTGTTCATCCTCGATATGATGGTCAAGCTGGATTGCAAACCATCGGAGTTGATCGACTTGCTCTTCGCCAAAGTTGGCGCTCACTACTACGACCGCATCGACACCCCCTTCGGAGGCGACCGGCAGGATAAAATCGACCGCATCCTATCAGCCGATCCTGAAACCATCGGCGGCCTAAGTGTCACCGGGCTGGTGACGATAGATGGTTACCAATTCCAGCTCGAAGATGGCGGCTGGCTGCTGATTCGATTTTCTGGTACCGAAGCGATCATCCGGGTTTATTGCGAAACAACCCACAAGGACAAAGTCCAGGCCATTCTTCGAGACGGATTGAGAATTGCCGGGATAACTGCTGCCTGAGCCGTGAGATTAGAGAGACATGGGTTGTGCAGGTGACTGTCACTTGAAAACCAAATAACTGCTGAAAACATCGATACAAACGTAATTTGGCTCCTTCTTGAAGGTTATAGCGTAAGTGACAGTCACCTTAGACTTGCTAACTTAACGATATTGACTGCTGCCTGAAACATGAGATTAATTGATACGCACTGCCACTTATACTTTGACTCTTACGATGGAGATAGGAGTGACATACTCACTCGCGCCGGGCACGCGGGAGTGGAGCGGATTCTGGCCCCCGGCATTGATACTGACTCCAGCCGCGCCGCCATCGAGTTGGCAAAAACTTACTCCGGCGTGTGTGCGGCTGTAGGCGTTCATCCCAACAGCGCGCTCACCTGGCAACCCGGTGCACTCGTCACGTTGACGGAGCTGGCTCATCACCCCGCAGTTGTTGCTATCGGTGAAATCGGCCTGGATTATTATCGGGATCGCGCCCCGCAAAGTATACAAAAGAACGTCTTCCGGGAACAGCTGACCCTCGCGGGACAGGTCAATCTCCCGGTAATTATTCACACCCGCAACGCTGGTTCAGAAGATCGGGCTTGCATCACAGACTTGCTAAATATCCTGACCGAAATGCGCCCAGATTTATTGGATGATCGTCCCGGTGTGGTTCATTCGTTTTCCGGAAACGAAGCTGAAGCAATGCAATTATTGGAAATGGGCTTTTTTATTGGCATCACAGGCCCGGTAACATTCAGAAACGCTCACCACTTGCGGCGCGTGGTTGCCTCGGTGCCATTGGAACGGCTGCTTATCGAGACCGACGGCCCATTTCTGACACCGCATCCCCATCGCGGTAAGCGCAATGAACCGGCTTATGTGTATTACGTAGCTGAGAAGATAGCAGAAGTGCTTGATTTACCTTTGACAAGTGTTGGCCAAGCAACGACGGAGAATGCGAAAAGGCTGTTTGGGTTTTGATGGTCAGCAAACCGGTTGCAGACAAAAAATCCCTGCTTTTTGAGAAGATACCCTGAAATGTGGTCAAGGTGTGAAATAATAGGACTTACGCAGTTCGCCGGTTCGCTCGCTTTGCGTGCTTCGCATGCGTCCCCGTAGGGGGAAGCTTGTCGAAACCAGCGAACTGCGGCCGAAAACTGTAGTTTAGACAAGCTTGCCGCGCCGAAGGCGTGCAGAGCAAGGCATGCAAAGCAAACCAGCGTTTTCTTTGATAGTGCGTAAGTCATAATAAATAATACTGGTGGTAAAAAGGTAGCTAATAAAAAATTTGTAGGTGAGGTGACAGTCACCTACAAAATCGATGTACACTCTAAATTGTCTCGATAACCAGCGTGTTTTTCGCAATAAGATACCTTTGAAGGTGACTGTC
>JAYELX010000565.1:0-6620 GCA_034717875.1 Chloroflexota bacterium
TTATAATCAACATCAAAAGGCTTCCAACTACGCCACCTGCAATCAACCATCCACGCTGGACTTCTTTCTCCCTATTGATAATGGTAACGGGAGCCGGTTGAGGCGAATATGCCATCAAACGGCTGCGCAGATCATCCACAAATGCCCGGCGTGGTGTCACCGGTCGCAGCGTGGCTTCAATGCGGCTTTCCATCCCACTCAAATTTATATCTTTTTTCTTCCGATGAAATAATTTCATATCACACCTTTCTATGTTACGCGATAGGGTATGCAACTATACCCACAGTCCCTGGGCCCAAATTTGCTGCAATCCCAATAGACAAATCAGTCATAATAAGAGTCGCACAATCGAGCAATTTACCCACTTTTTCCATAAGCGATTTTCCGGCTTCGGGGTCACGGGCATGGACAACCGCGACATTGGCACGTTGGCTGCCAATTCGCTCCTTGATCAAATCGAGAATATGTTTCAATGATCGACTACGGGTGCGAACTTTGTCACTCATATCCAAAATACCATCACTCAAAATCACAATAGGTTTGACATTCAACACCGAGGCCAAAGCAGCTTGCAACGCTTTTACTCTTCCACTCATGCGGGCGTAATCCAGAGTATCCAGCGTAAGAATTATCTCCGTGTGGTCACGGATAAACTTCAACCGTTCCAATATTTCATCAACCGATGCACCATCACATTCCATCTGACGGGCTTCACGAGCCACATAACCTTGTGCGGCCGACCCTGCAGCGGTATCGAAAGGGATCACATCGTACTCACCCTTCAACTCGCGTGCTGCCATTTCCGCCGAATTGAATGTCCCGGACAGCTTGCTGGTTAGATGAATCGAAAGAATGGCGTCCCCCGGCTCAGCGATGCGCCTGTAGAAATCCACAAATTGCTGAGGTGTGGGTTGACTCGTCGTGGGTACGATGCCCGTTTCATCGACGAGACGGTAAAAACCCTCATTGGTCAAGTCTATGCCCGGGAGATAAGTCTGTTCGCCAAAGTGAATATTAAGGGGAATCACCTGGATATCATATTCATCCGCCCAGTCAGAGGGCATGTCGCAAGCACTATCGGTCACGATTTTCAACATTTTTATTCCTTTCAGAAATCATTCTAGTCAACACCATATTCTTCGCGCAGAGCAACTAATGTGCGATGATAGAGGCTCTTAATTGCGCCTTCCGTCCGTCCCATAATCTGGCCAATTTCCGCATTAGTGATCCGCTGTACAAATTTCAGGATCAAAAGCTGCTGTCGATCTGCGTGTAATCGACGGATAATGGTCAAAAGGGCTGCGTGCTCTTCATCCTCGAGCACCGACGCCTCCGGATACTCACCCTCATAATGTAAAGAAAAAGCAACTGCATCCAGAGGAATTTCATCTCGACGGCTATTATCGCGATACCAATTGGCAACCAAGTTATGAGCAATACGATAGAGCCAAGCCGAAAAAGGAAAGCCGCGATTCTCGTAGCCCTCAATATGTCGGATAGCCCGAAAGAAAACGCGCTCAGTCAAATCCTCTGCATCTGCGGCATTGCTCGTTCGGTAATAGATATAATTATAAATACGCTTTACGTAACGATCATAAAGCTCACCAAAAGCTTGACGATCACCCTGCGTAGCAAGCGCAACGGCCTCGTCTTCACTGAGATCAGATAAGGGCTGAAATCTCTTTTCCTGATCTGGGGACGCGGAGTTATTTAACATAACCCCGCCTAATGTAAATGGTTGCTCTCATAATTATAAGTATAACATGAGACCAATATCAACGGGAACTTGCTCAAAATCAAGATGTGCATTGCATCTGTTCTTGATGCAATGCACATCGAGTTACTGAAAAACAGCACGAGAACTGCTCAACCGACAAACTGCGTAATTCCTAAATATAAAAACCCCATGTGGAAAATGTGTTTTTATGCTGATCTCTATCGTTTTGTTAATCCAAGCAGATCAAACCATAACCAGAATTTTATTTTTAGAGATTTTTGCATTTTTTTTCGCAACTTTTTTGCGGAAATAAGCCCCAAAACAACATTTTAGGAAATAATTGGCAAAAGTCATTTACATTTCAGCGAACGGAAAGCCCATAAGCGAGCAAATATGTTATAATAATACCATTCGGGGATGATAGGCTTCGACGGAAGAGGCTGAGCCCGAACTGCGAGCCGAGAGGCGCCGAACTCGTAAAATCCGCGCAAACTTTAAGTGCCAATCGCACTGAATACGCCGCTCTTCCTCTCGCTGCATAAGTGAGCTAAGGAGCGCATGATCCCAAAACGGGATCACGTCCACCTAACTCCGCTCTCCGGCCGGGGATAGGATGGGCGACACAAAGTCGGAGTGCCGCACACAAACGCCGCTACATGTGCATAAGAGGGACTTTCGGGTCCCAGCGGCTGGTTGAGCATGCTCTCTCGTCGTTTCGTAGGCTGCTCAACAAGATCAAACAAGCGACTACGCTCGTAGATGTTCGAGGCACTATTCTTTCGGACGCGGGTTCGATTCCCGCCATCTCCACCAAAAACTTAGGCCGTGCTATTGCTATAGCGCGGCCTATTTATTTAAAAAAGATCACTTCCTGCCATACACCACCGCCACCTCATCTTCGTACAACAACCGCCAGCCCTCGGCCTCTAAATCCGCCACCAATGGGCGATGCGGTTCCAACAGAATCAGATTCACGCCCCAATCATCCAACACCGCTTGCCAGCCAGCCTCGGCCGCCACAACCTGAACCCACTGGTCAACAATTTCATCGCCATACAAATCAGTACGCCCATCCACAAAGACCGGGTACTCCGGCAGCGCCCACAGCAAATACCCACCCCAATTATACGAATTGAAAATGCGCCCCTCAGGCCGTTCCTGACGCAAGTACTCCACTGCATCTATCGGCAAGGTTTGCTGAAATATCTTTTCGTTTTCTTTGGGAGGATAGACCAGCGCTGATTTGACTCCCGCGGCCAAAATCAAAATCCCCAGCAGGGTCCAGTTCAAAATAGATTTTCCCCTAGAGACCCTAACCGGACCGGAAGAGGGTTGCTGGAACCCCCAACGTTTACCCAAACTCCGAAGCGGCGGCGCGGCGTGGCGAGTCAGCACCATCGGAGCCACCAAAGCAAAAAGGGAAATATTGCGCCCAGCCATGAAACCAAGATATGCAAAACCCGACACCAAAAGAAAATCCGTCCACAAAATGCGTCGTTTCGAAACCCCCAACACACCCAGTAAAAGCAGCAACAACCAAAGGAAAGGCTGCACCTGGGTTTGATGAAAATCCGGCGACTGCCATTCCTGAATATAATCTTGCAAAGCGCCAATACCCATAGTTTTGAACGGATACAGCAACATCACCGGCCCGGAGGGATTGATGCACACGGCCAGCAGCATCAAAGCACCAACAAAAAGCAAAGCTCCCACTCTCCCACGCTCCCCCGCCCCCTTGCTCCCCCGCCCCCCTACTCCCCCGCTTCCATCAACCAACGCCCCAACCAAATACACGCCCCAAAGGATAAGCCCCACCGCAAATCCCCCGTGGCTGTTGGCCCAGATTATCATTAACAGCGGCAGCAACCATAATCTCTTGAGGCCTCGTCTGTTATTGTCCTGACTATGCGCATGCCAAGTTCTACGATCATTCTCAAGAATCCATAAATACACGGCCGCTAAAACAAAAGTAACCAGATAAGGTCGAGCCGCCCAATAGACTCCTGAAGCCGTCGCCGCCAAAATGGTCACAAACGCTTTCAGAAAGGAGCCACCGGAAAGCGTCTGCCACACAAACCAAAATGCCAGCGTGACCATCGCCGCCGTCCACAGATTTAGCCCTCCGGGGCCAAGAGCCTGATAGATGCCGTACATGGGCACTTCGACCAACCAGCCCGGATATTGCCATGCTTCTCCAGCGCGCGTGTAGGAAAAGTGATCCTGCTGGGGCACTGTGCGATGCTCCCAAATCCATTGGCCGGCGCGCAAATGCCACCACGTATCAGTATCCACCGACACCCGCGCGGCCATGGCAAAGACGGCTAAAAATGTGATCCAAACGATCAGCTTTCGGATACTCAAAATTTCATCCCTTCACTCGTTCCTACGTCTGCCATTGACTCGTTCCTACGTCTGCTATTCACTCGTTCCTACGCTCTGCGTGGGAACGCCTGGTACTAACGCTCTGCGTTTCATCCAAGCAACGCGGAGCGTCATATCCACGGCGACACCGCAGCACCTACAGGTGTGCTCCGCGAAGCGATGCCGCCAGACGTGTATTTAAAATAATTATCTCTTCAGTAAAATCACATTCAACACCAACCAAAATGGCGCGTACCGCAAAACGCGCCGATGTTTATGCTTCGCGGCAAATAGCAGCACGGCCAATACCAGGCCACAAGCATAGCGTAGCAAGCCACCCGGTTCTCGGAATGTCGAAAAGGGTAAAAATAAAATACTGACAGACTGAAACCCCAACGCTAAAGCAATAAAATCGTTCGACCGCTGCTCGGTCTGGAGACCATCGCTATCAAGGTTGTGTGAGCTATATTGGGAATTGCTGCGTTGGGACAAGTGTTTGACCGCCATCCAGATTCCCCAAAGTGATGGCAAGATCACAAAGGGACCAAACACGGCCATTGTCGCCGCCAAAAACACAGGGCTATACACCCCGATTCTCCACAGCCCCATCAACGGAATCCACTCGAAGGGGGTGGCCATATCCCCGCCGGAGCCGATTCCAAATGCTCCAAAAGTGTATCGCAACCAAAACTGAAAGATGGTAAACGGCAGCACTGCCACTATCCCCACCCCAACCGCTCGCCGCCATTGTGTGTGCAACAGATAACTCAATCCCAAAGCGACCACAAAGATAAGAGTCACTTCTTTGGAAAATAAGGACAGACCAAAAAGCACCCAGGCTACTGTGTGCCGATCATTTATCATCGCTAACAGTGCTGCGGCCACAAGTGCATAAGCCAGCGGTTCGGGCAAATCTAATCGTACTGCCAGAACAAATCCAACCCACAAGCCATAGATCGAAGCATACCAGGAAGATATGTGCCACTTCTTCAGCAATACGGCCACAAGCCAGGTGCCCAGAGTATGAGCTAAAAGTCCCAACAGCGGGAGCACCCACGGAAGCAGGTTTTTATCTCCAGCACTGAAAACGTGCCCCAGCAGCGGGAGCAGAATCCGCTGGTAACGATAGGCGGGCACATCCAAATGATCAGCAACGGCTTCAGGATTTAGGTCTTTGGCAATATAATAAACAAATTGTCCATCATACCCCTGCGTGCCGTCAGCGGCCCCCAAACTGTATTGCGTGCCCAGCCGCGCCAACTCCAACGCGTCGCCGCCAGCATTTATAATCACGACCGCAATGATTGAGCTTGAGATTAGCAAAGTGACCAAAGCGGGCAGCCAGGGCTTCTCATACCACTTCATATCAGGGTTATTCTCCACGTGTACAAATATCTTGCTACGTTATTCGTCTTTCCTCAAAAACCACCACACAGCAAGGGGAAAGCTCAAGACTAAATAACGCAACGCGCCTTCCTCAATTCCGGCAGCCACCCCAGACACCCAACAAAAAAGCCATAAAACAGCTCTACGCCACCCCGAAACCCGCCCCAATACAGGGAGCAGCAACAACATGTGATTGGGCATCAGGTAGGGTGTCAGCAGGAATCCAGCAGCCATTAACCGGTATGGGTCAGCAGTGGAGAATAATAGTAAAATACCTCCCAATACTGCAACTGGCCAGCCCAAATTGTACCACCCGATTGCCATCGGGTTATCGGTCAGGCGGCCAAAGTCTGCGACCATTTGCGCTGGCCACCATCCCCACACCAGTACCGAGAGAACGCCAAACCCCACCGCCCAAAGTATCCACTGACGACGTGCCAATACTGCCCACCCAGTTAAATGTGGTTTCATCAAAGCCAATACGACGCCGGGAGGGAACGTGATTATCCCCAGCAGCACAAGCCCTTCCACATTCCCCAACCACAGTGCCATAAATACCGGCGGCGTGACCACTGCCAGACCGGCCGCTGTCAAGATAGAGTGACGAGTCCCGCTGCGATCCTCAGAAGCAGCGCCGACTGCTACCGTCATCAACATGATTCCGTTGAGAAGCGACAGACCAGTACGCCATGGTAACGCTAGGAGCGGGCCAAGCACAACTTCCGTCCAGGGAGGATAAAAATCGATTCTGCGGGGGTAAAACCAGTAAAACCAATCCCAGCCCACAACAGGCAGGCGCGCGACGAGCGGCCACAACGCTAATCCGCCCAGCAAGCAGGCTGCGGGAAGCTGCCAATTAACCGGACGAGTACGCTTCCAGGCCTTCGAGAAGTCCATCAAATGTGAGTTCACAAACTTTCTCATGGAGTCACTTCCCCCAGTTTCAACTCGAAGGGCCGGACTGGCCGAGATAAATCGTGAAAAATTCGATAAACGCCGATAGCCTTCTCTGTGTAGGATACGCCCAGCACTGCAAATTGATCCCGCAAGCGCTGATCGAGATGTGAACTCTTGGCCGTGATATATGCAACCTGAGGGCTGGCCGCCACCTGTTCTGCGTAGCGTGGGTATCGATTCTGACCTGGCTCGTAGCGCA
>JAYELX010000566.1:0-6595 GCA_034717875.1 Chloroflexota bacterium
TGACTCCGCGGGGTTGGCAGTTTTGCAGAATGGAAATATCGAAGTGCGGCGCGATGCCGGTAAAATTGCGCGGCTAATAGAACTGGTTGACGCAACCCCCGTGGAAGGCAATGTCGGCATTGGGCACACCCGCTGGGCCACCCACGGCGAACCCAATACCCGCAACGCCCACCCTCACTTGGGAATGACCGGCGATGTCGTCTTGGTGCACAATGGCATCGTCGAAAATTTCATCGATCTGCGTCAGGAGCTGGAAGCCGAAGGCGTGGAATTCAAATCGGAGACCGACACCGAGGTGATCGTTCATTTGGTGGAACGTTATCTCTCTTTGGGACATGGTCTAGCCGATGCAGCTCGCAAGGCGATTGGGCTTTTACGAGGCGCACATGGGATCGTGATCATGTCGCGGAATGAGCCAGACAAAATTATTGCCACACGAATCGGCAACGCTGGTGGTGTCGTGATTGGTTTAGGCGAGGGGGAAACCTACATAGCCTCGGATCTACCAGCAATTTTGGAACATACTCGCCGGATGGTTTTTTTGGAATCCCGTCAGATGGCAGTTGTCACCCGTGAGGGAGTCCAAATCTCTACCTTGGAGGGGGATCACGTTTCCCCTGACGTAAACACCATCTCCTGGGATCCGGTCGCCGCCGAAAAGGGAGAATATCGTCACTTCATGCACAAAGAAATCCACGAACAGGTGCGCTCGCTGACGGATACAATTGCCGGGCGCGTGGATTTCGACACCGGGCACGTTCGCTTCCCCCAATTGAAGTTGATCACAGAGTTTGCCTGTCAGATCGGCAAAATATTCATCACCGCGTGCGGCACGGCCTCTTATGCCGGGATGGTGGGTAAAATCCTAATCGAGAGATTGGCGCGCATCCCCGTGGAGGTCTGCCTGGGTTCTGAGTTCCGCTACTCCGATCCCATTGTGGGTCCCAACGATGTTGTGCTGGCAATCAGCCAATCGGGGGAGACAGCCGACACCCTGGCAGCGATGGAAGAGGGCCGCAGCAAAGGAGCTACCCTGTGGTCGATTGTCAATGCAATTGGATCACAGGCAATGCGCATAGCCGATGGGTACATTTCCATGCAAACCGGGCCAGAAATTGGCGTCGCTTCGACCAAGGCTTACACAGCCCCGTTGGTCGATCTTTATATGCTGGCGATATTGCTGGCTGACCTGCGCGGTGCCATCGATGGCCCCACTCGCTACGAACTGGTGCAAGACTTGCGGCGTGTACCCGATTTAGCCAGTCGCTGCCTGGATCGCGAAGCGCAGATCGAAGAGATAGCGCGCTCTTTGATGGATGTAAAACATGCCATGTATTTGGGGCGGGGGATTAATATGCCCACAGCTTATGAGGGCGCACTAAAACTCAAGGAGATTTCATACATCCACGCAGAAGGCTACCCAGCCGGAGAGATGAAGCATGGCCCCATCGCTTTGATTGATACCGAAATGCCCGTAGTGGTGATTGCCCCCCATGACCCCTGGTACGAAAAGATGTTCAGCCAGATCGAGCAGGCCAAGTCCCGCGGCGGGCGCGTGGTTGCCGTAGCCACCGATGGCGATGAACTTATTCCCCCCATTGTGGATCACGTTATATGGGTGCCCGATACTCCTTGGATGCTCAGCCCCGTGACCACCGTGATTCCGCTGCAAATGCTGGCCTATCATATCGCCGCCCTGCGCGGCTTGGACGTAGATCAGCCGCGCAATTTGGCTAAAAGTGTAACCGTTGAGTAATGGGATAAGGATTTCAGGTGACAAGTCGTTTCTAGAGAGATTGTCACCTGAAGCATTTTTAAAGCAACTATTAAGCCGCAAACATCTCTGCGAGCGTGTTCAGCATGTTCGTCTGTGTTTTTGCGTCTAACTTGCCGAGATGTTTGAGCAGACGGCGTTTATCTACTGTGCGGATTTGATCTAACACAACCCAGCCATCTTTGTGTTGGAATCTAGTTGCCACGCGGGTCGGATAAGCGTGACTTTTTGTGGTCATAGGTGCGATAATTACAGTTCCTATATAACGGTTCATCTCATCTGGTGAAATCACAGCTGCTGGACGGGTTTTCTTGATCTCGTGCCCTATTGTTGGGTCAAGGTTCACCATGTAGACATCAAAACGTTCGATTACCATTTCCAGCCCTGATCATCCCATTCGTGTTCGATAACATCGGCATTTAGTAAATTATCGTCGCCTCGAGCGGCCATCTGAGCAAAAGACTCGCTCCAATTTTGACGCGGCTTGCGCGCTGGACGAATGACCAGCGCGCCATCTTCCACAAGCAACTCAACATTTTTGCCAAGCTGGGTTTGTTCTAACAACAACTTGGGGATGCGGATACCCTGGGAATTGCCGATTTTGACGATTTTTGTGTTTACTGTTGTCATATTACACCTCCAGTGTGTAATTACATTGTAGCCACTATTGTTTGGGGTGTCAAGCCACCTCCGAACGAATTCGGCGGCTGGTAACCGAAACACGTTACAAACGTGTTTTGCTCTGCCATACGGTGTACGCCCATTTGGCGTACCTTCGGCAAACACGTTTCTTGTACCAGCCGAGAAGTCATTCACGGCTATCATTGTTTGATGTCAAATAAAATTGCTCTGGAGAAGGGATGATTAATTTGCGCTATCGTGTCAGATGGCGGTAAAATATATCACCGTGTTATTTTTCACCTTCATTTCACGAACATATCATCTCGATATTTCGGGGTAGCTCGAGACGGTCTGGCCGCGCTTCGCTTTGCGTACCTTCGGTATGGCGTGCCTACGGCAAGGCTCGCCCATGGCTTGACCGTGCTCGTCGGTGACTCGGTAAGGAGACCGGTCACAGCTAACTTGCCCCTACTTTTTGAGAAGATATTCCCGAACAATATAAATTATCTAATTCACGGAGGCGTCAATGGCCCTGAAATCAGAAATTTTCGAACAACCAAGTGTATTGGAACGTCTGTTAGCCTCTCAAAAAGAGAATATCGAGAATATCGTGCGCAAATTGAGACAATATGATATTTGGTTTTTGTTTTTGGCCGCGCGAGGCACATCCGATCATGCTGGTATATACGCTCAATATCTTTGGGGAGCGAACAATCAACTCCCGATGGCTTTAGCGACCCCATCGCTGTTCAGTATCTACGCGAAACCGCCCAACCTGCAAAATGCGCTGGTGGTAGGCGTGTCACAATCCGGGCAATCACCCGATATTATTAGCGTCGTCGAAGAAGGCAATCGGCGCGGCTGTCCCACTTTAGCGATTACAAACACCCCCTCATCCCCTCTGGCTGAGGTTGCTGATTTTGTTATCGATATAAAAGCTGGGAAAGAAACCGCGGTTGCGGCTACAAAGACGTACACGGCTCAGTTGATGGCGATTGCTATGTTCTCCGCGATCATGAAGCAAGATACAGCGCAATGGAGTGCTTTGGCGCGCGTCCCAGCTTGGGTGCAGCAAGTCTTGATGCTGGATGATGCCATTGCTCAGTCCGCCCAACGTTATCGCTATATGGATCAATGTGTGGTTTTGGGGCGTGGTTATAATTACGCTACTGCTTACGAGTGGGCCTTGAAGCTCAAAGAATTAACCTACGTGATGGCCGATTCGTACTCGTCCGCCGATTTTCAACATGGCCCTATTGCTGTTGTGGAGAGTGGCTACCCCGTCCTGGCCGTTTCGCCGCGAGGGGCAGTATTCGATGGCATGTTGAAACTCATCCAACGTCTGGCAAACGAATATAAGGCTGAGTTGCTTGTTGTTTCCAATCAGGAAGAGGCACTACAATTAGCTCAGGTTTCAATCGCCATCCCTGATGATATCCCCGAATGGCTAACCCCATTGGTGAGCATTGTCCCCGCTCAATTGTATTGTAATTATCTAGCTCTGGCCAAAGGGTACGATACCGATGCTCCGCGTGGATTGCACAAAGTGACCGAAACGCTGTAAAGGTGGTGATTTGAAAGTGGTAATAGAAGTAAGGAGTGACGAAAGGTGACAGTCACTTACTTCGAGACTTTGACTAGAAAAGTATGCCCATAACGCATAAAAATGCCTGAGTTATGCCTGGTTGGTAAGTGACTGTCACCTGTGTAACCAAATTAACCATTACCTCGAAAAGTAATTGCTCAAAATGTTAGTGGTGCGTTGCATCTCGAAGATGCGCTGAGCCACGGGTTGACCAAGAATTCCCTTGAATAACCCGAAGTGCAATGCATTTCCCAAATGCAATGCACTTTTATCGGCGCTTGACCAACAGGATTATGAGCAACTACCTCGGAAATATATCAGTGGGAATCAGATGTAAGTATAAAGGTTCGCATCACTTCATCGGGGGAACGCCCTTTTTCGTTGAACATGGTAGTATGTAGACCACATTCGGTTTTACCGCTCCCTTCCCAGCGTCCAGAGCGATCCCCGCCGCCAGAAGATACAGGGCGGGTGCAGAAAACGCATCCAATGCTGGTATACCCCTTGCTCGTCAAGGGATGCTCCGGTAAATCATTGGCGTTAGCATACTCTAGAATATCATTACGCGTCCAATTCAACAGGGGATTAATTTTGATCAACCCATCCTTTCGCAATTCGATAATATTCGCTTTAGCCCGCTCCGGCGTCTGATCTCTACGGATTCCGGTAATCCAGGCGCGCATACCTTCTAGTGCTCGCTGCATAGGTTGAACTTTGCGAATAAAGCAGCACAAATCCGGGTCTTGTTGGGGCAGGTCTTCTCCATAACGCTGAAAAAATCCTGTCCAGGCCTCATCCGGGTACAAATCCACCACATTCAAATTCAGATCGGATGCTAATTGCTCTCGAAAAAATAACGTCTCCCAAAAATGATAGCGCGTATTGATGAATAAGATTTGCATGGAAGGATGTATCTGGCTCACTATATGCAACAGAGGCACGCTCTGGGTTTGAAAAGACGAACTCATGGCAATACGTGGACAGAAGGAGTCCACAGCCCAGGTAATTATCTCCTGCGGGGTTTTATCTTCGAATTCAGCCGAGAGGGTTTCTATTTTTTCGGTATCAAAGTGAGACATAGGTGTTAAAGGTTAGACTGTCAGAAATTAACATCACTCAAAAAAAGAAGCCCGGTATTAGCTGGGCTTCTTTTTTTCTGGCGGAGAGGGTGGGATTCGAACCCACGATACCTCACGGTATACACGCTCTCCAAGCGCGCGCACTAGACCAACTATGCGACCTCTCCATTTATTAGCGTCTGAAATTATACCATATTTCCTTATCCTGGGAACATATTTTCTGAAAGCTCCGGTGCAAATTCTGCCACCATTTCAGAAGAGAGACCATTTTCTCGGCAGATGGCTGCGTAAAGGTCGGCACTGGGTCGTTTGCGGCGCGCCTGAGTTTCAACGTCCAGTTCCCAGAGACCAAATCGCTGCGTCCAGCCTCTTTCCCACTCAAAGTTGTCCACCAGACTCCAATGAAAATAACCCTCTATGGGCCAGGTAAAATTCACTCCACGCCACATCTGACGGATATGTTGAATTAGATATCGCCGCCGAAAGGTATCATCAGCGTCTTCAACGCCATTCTCGGTTACGATGATGGCTTTGTTGAACTGCAATCCCCATCGCAGAGCTTGGTAAAATCCATCGGGTTGGTTGGCGATGAATCCTGTGGGGCTGAGTTCCGCTTCCGGGTCGAAGAATCGTTTGCTGAATAAATCGCCAGGTGCGAAGGGGTTGAAAGCGACGAGTTCGCCCGTGTAATAGTTGATGCCTAGAAAATCTTGAGTACCTTTTGCCGCGGGGATGCGTTTGCGCTTGGTGATGAAGCGTAAGACGCCATCGGTCGCCGCTGTGGGGAAGAAATCGTTATACAGCCGCGAGAGAGTATTCGCGACCCATTTGTCTGGCGGGAACCAACTTCGGGCAGGCTGCATGCCCCTATAATTGATTGCCATTCCTACTCTGGCCTGGGGTTGCAGCTCGTGGATGGCGTGATAAGCTGCCGCGTGCCCCTGTACCATGTTGGTCATAACCTGGAAGGCTTTGTTGATGTCTTGCTCGCCTGGAGGAAAATCGCCCGTTACATATCCCATCGTGGCATAGACGTTTGGCTCGTTGATTGTGCACCACAGGGAGACATATTCGCGCAGGGCTTCCACGACTCTGCGGACGTAGGTCTCGAAATCAGCTACGATGGTGGAATTTTCCCATGCGCCCATTTCCGTGAGCCAGAACGGGTCGGTGAAGTGATGCAGGGTTACCATGGGCGTCAGCCCGCGCTCGACGAGACCGCGCAACATTTGGCGGTAATTGTCCAGGGCATCATCATTCCAGCGGTCTGGTGTTGGCTGGATTCGGCTCCATTCGATGGAGAGTCGGTGGGCGTTTTGCCCAGCTTCGGCAGCGCGGTCGAAATCTTCCCGCCAGCGACCGTTCCACCAATCGCAGGCTAGACCGCACTGATGCCCTTCGATTATGTGCCCGTTTCGTTCCCAGGCGTGCCAGTTGTTATTGGTATTATTACCTTCGACTTGATGCGAGGATGTGGCTGTACCCCACAAAAAACCTTTTGGAAAATGAAACGTCGCTTGTGCCATGGTAGTCTGA